>NZ_JBHWBS010000145.1:8889-12871 GCF_042735655.1 Streptomyces sp. NPDC059567
CCGCCTGGACAAAACCCGGGCTTCGGCACCCACGTCGGCCCCGCCCTTCGGCAAGCGGCGGGCCCCCGCCCCCCGGGGGGGGCCGCTCTCGGCGTCATCCCTACAGGGTCAGGACTCCCACGAGTCCGGCGGCGACGGCAACCGTCACGGTCAACTGGGTCAGGGAGATGCTGGAGCCCGTCCGCACATCCGGGACGTCGGGGGCGGTCCGCGGGCCCTCGACCGGCGGGGTCGCGTGATGCGGCCCCGGCCAGCCGGTCCGCACTCCACCAGCGATCGTGCAGGTCGGTGGGCTGGGCCTTGATGTCCTCGTAGCGCCAGAGCCGCTCTCGGCTGCGCAGCCGCATCGCACAAATCCCCCGCGTGGAAGTAGATCGACAACCAGGCTAGGGGCCCACCGTTGCGTGAACCGGCCTCACGGATCCTCTCACCCGATCGTGGCAACCACGGGTCTCCGGCCGATGGCCGGAGAGGGGGGCGGCCGATACCAAGGGCGTGTCCGGCGGATCAGGTTGCGGACCCGGCCCTGATCCGCGGGACACGCCCTAGCTCACCCACTGCCGCAAGAGCTCCTCCCGCTGGGACGCCCGCGGCGACCCGCCCTCCCAGGCGCGGCCCCACTCCGACATCGCCGCCAGTGTCGTGGCCATCGTCGCGGCGCCCTCCGTGAGGCGGGACAGCAGGGTTCGGGAAAGGTCGACCTCCGTCGGGGAGTAGCCGACAGTGGCGGCCACGTAGGTCGTCAACTCGTGCTCACCGTCGTGTGTCCGCACGCGCACCGTCATGATCGCCGGGCCCCCGCCGGCCGGGCCCGGGCCCCCGGGCAGAGCCAGGTTCACCACCGTGTCCAGAGCCAGCTCCGTGACCGCGCCGATCTGCCGCTTCAGGGACTTCACGGGGACGTCCGCCATCGTCAGGGCGCGCACGTCCTCCCACAGGTAGAGGCCGGACTGCCCGTCACCGAGGGCCACCACCCCCTCCGGGGTCAGGCGCGCCCCGGGAGCCAGGCCGGAGGGCTTCGCGCCCACGTACACGTCACCCTCGGCGATCCAGAACAGGCCCACCATGGCCATGCGTTGCTCACATCCCCCGACGACGGCGCCGCCGTGTCACACATCAAACGATCAGGTCGCCCTCCGCAACGGGCGAAGAAGCCGGGAAGTTCCCCAGGCCAACTGCGCGGAGACGTCGCCTCAGGGGACCGAGCGGATGCGGCGCACCAGGACCGAGCCCGCGAGGGCCAGGGCGCCCGCGAGGGCGTACAGGGCCGTGTACCCGCCGAAGTGGGTGACGACCGGGGCCGCGACCACGGGGGCCAGCACCTGGGGCAGCGCGTTGGCGATGTTGATGACGCCCAGGTCCCTGCCCCGGTCCTCCGCCGTCGGCAGCACGTCCGTGAGCAGGGCGAAGTCCACAGCGGTGTACACGCCGAAACCGAGGCCGAGCACGAGCGAGGCGACGACCGCGCCCGTCCAGGTCTGCCAGACGGCGAGCAGCAGGGTGGCCGCGGAGATGACAAGGCCCGAGCAGATCACGTAGGACTTCCGTCGGCCACTGCGGTCCGACCGGATGCCGCTGATCACCACCGTGGAGAGCAGGGTGAGCGCGTTGAGCGCCGTGAGGATCAGTACGCCGTTGTCCGCGTCGCCCTCGTAGCGCACGGCGTCGGTGAGGTAGTAGAGCAGGTACATCGTGCTGATGGAGTACGACAGGTTCATCAGGAACCGGGTGAGCCAGGCCCACCCGAAGTCGGGGTGGCGGCGCGGGTCGATCCAGAAACCGCCGAGGAACGTCCGCCACCGGAACGCCGGCCGCGCCGCGACGGAGAGCGGGGTGTCACGCCGCATCAGTACGTACGGAACGGCCGCGAGCACCGAGAAGGCCGCGCAGGCCAGATATCCGGCTGCCACTCCGCCCGCGACCGTGGCCAGCGCCGTACCCGCCAGGACGCCGCCGACCTGGGAGACGCCGAGCCAGCCGCCGACCAGACCGCGCCGGCGCGGTGGCACCTGGTCGGGGACGGCAGCGGTGAGAGCGGCGAAGGCCGCGTTGAGGGCGAGCTGGACCAGGCACCAGCCCACGATCACGGTCGCGACGCTCTGCGCCCCGGCGAGGACGAGCAGTCCGGCCGCCCCGCCCGTCACTCCGCCGACGACCCAGGGGATGCGCCGGCCCACGGACGCCGTCGTCCGGTCGGAGAGAGCACCGAAGACGGGGTTGGCGACCATCGACACGGCTGCGCCCACACCCGTCACCAGGGCGAGGGTGGACGCCTTGTGGTCGGGGGTGAGGTGCTCGGCCTGGCGTGCCAGGAGCAGTTGCAGGGGGCCGAACCAGCCGACCCAGACCCCGAGGTTGGCGAGCGACAGCGCGCTCACCCACCGCCCGCCGGCCGTGGGGGCCGGCTCCGCCGCGGTTCCCTCCGCCGCCGTCCCCTCGGCGGTCATCTGCCGCTCTTGATCAGGTCGCGGTACCAGGCGTACGACTCCTTGGGCGTCCGCTCCAGCGTCTCGTAGTCGACGTGGACGAGCCCGAACCGCTGCCGGTACCCCTCCGCCCACTCGAAGTTGTCGAGGATCGACCAGATGAAGTACCCGCGGACATCGGCGCCTTCCGCGATCGCCTCGTGCAGCGCGCACACGTGGCCGTCGTGGTAGGCGATCCGACGGGCGTCGTCGACCCGACCCGTTTCGGGGTCCGGCCCGTCACCGTACGAGCAGCCGTTCTCGGTGATGTAGAGGGGCGGCAGCCGGTCGCCGTAGCGTGCGCGCATGGTGGCGAGCAGTTCGCGCAGCCCGTCCGGGACCACCGGCCAGCCGAAGTCGGTGAGTTCGCGTCCTTCGATCTGCCGGATGGCGAAGGGGAGGTCCGACGGTATCTCGATGCCTCCGAAGGCGGAGTCGGCGGTCGGCTGCGGGGCGGCGACGAGCATCGGGTTGTAGTAGTTGATGCCGTACCAGTCCAGGGGGGCCGAGATCGTCTTGAGGTCCTCCGCCACCGGGCCGGGGAGGAGCGAGGCCAGGCCCGCCGGGTAGGCGCCGGTCAGGATGGGGTCGGCGAAGAGGCGGTTCGTGAGGGTGTCGTAGAGCTCGGCGGCCGCCCGGTCGTCGTCGCTGTCGCCGGCGGTCCAGACGGGGCTGTGGGAGGCGGCGATGCCGATCTCGCGGGCGCCCGCGGCGCGCAGGGCCTGCACGCCGAGGCCGTGGGCCAGGAGCTGGTGGTGGGCCACGGGCAGGGCGTCGAAGACCATGCGCCTGCCGGGCGCGTGCTCGCCGAGGCCGTATCCGAGCAGGGTGACCTCGGCGGGCTCGTTGATGGTGATCCACATGGGCACGCGGTCGGCGAGCCGCTCCGCGACCACCGAGGCGTACGCCGCGAACCGCTCGGCCGTGTCCCGGTCGAGCCAGCCGCCGTGCTCCTCCAGGGCGAGCGGGGTGTCCCAGTGGAAGAGGGTGGGCACCGGGGCGATCCCCGAGGCGCACAGCTCGTCAACGAGCCGGTCGTAGAAGTCCAGCCCCTTGTCGTTGACCCGGCCGTGGCCTTCGGGCAGGACGCGGGACCAGGAGACCGAGAACCGGTAGGCGCCGACGCCGAGTTCGGCCATCAACGCCACGTCCTCGCGGTAGCGCCGGTAGTGGTCGGTGGCCACGCCCGCGTGCGAGCCGTCCTTGACGCGTCCCTGTTCTCCGGTGAAGGCGTCCCAGCAGGAGGGGCCGCGGCCGTCGGCCGTGAGCGACCCTTCGATCTGGAAGGCGGAGGCGGAGACTCCCCAGAGGAAGCCGGCCGGGAATGCGGGTACGGGCGCTGTCATGAGGACTCGCTTCGATCGCCGGGGTGCTGGTTGCTCACGGCACTTTCGGGCCCCGTGGTCCGCCCTGTCAATGGAAAGTGAACAACTCTCAGCTTTTCTCCGACGCGCCCCTCCGGACCAGGTCTCGTCCGGCGGACGAGACCAGTGTCTAAAAAACAACTCTGGCTGGCG
>NZ_JBHWBS010000146.1:0-12518 GCF_042735655.1 Streptomyces sp. NPDC059567
CCCTCCGTCCGCCCGGACGGAGGGGCGGCGCTCTGTGTTCTGAGTGCAACGTGTTCTCATCTCGCGGCCGCGTTGCTACGGTGCCCCAGCCCTGACGCCGCATCAGATCGAGCACCGGAGGCCGACCATGCGCGCCCTCGTAGCCGCCGCCATCGGGCTGGTCCCAGTCCTCCTCGTCATCCTCCTCGTCGCGGTGGTGGACCTGCCGCCCGACGGACCCACCTCGCCCCAGCCCCTCCTCACCGCCGACCCCGGCCCCAAGAAGTAGGAGGAGCCACTCCATGCGCCGCCGAGCCAGCCTCGTCCTGCTCTCCTTCGCCGTGTTCTTCGCCGCGATGGCCCCCACCCTGCGGTGGTACGTCTTCCCCCGCGTGGTGAAGATCCCGCCGAACCAGTACCAGGAGATCGTCCTGGAGTCGAAGCCCGCCACCCTCGTCGACTACTCGACGCTCACGGCCAAGGAAGTCGAGAAACTCACGATCATCCAGACCCTCAAGGGCAACGTGGAGGAGTCGAAGCGGATCGAGCGCGACGCCGGCCGTGATGTCGTCGTATGGGACGCCCTCACCTACATCACCGGCCCCGACGGCAAGATGGTCTCCCAGATCCCCGAGCGGTACATCTTCGACGCCCATACCCAGGATCCGGTCAACGCCACCGGCGCGATGGTCGACGGCGACGCCGTCCGGCGCGAGGGCATCGAGTTCAAGTGGCCCTTCCTCACGGAGAAGCGGGACTACCAGTACTACGACGCCCGCTCCCGCACCACGGCACCCATCCACTACAAGGGCACCCAGACCTTCCGCGGCATGGAGGTCTACTACTTCGAGCAGACCATCCCCTGGACCAAGGTCCCCATGCCCAAGACGATGCCCGTCAAGGGCATCACCCCGGAGATGATCGCCCAGTCCGGCATGACCATCTGGTACACCACCAAGCGGATGTTCTGGGTCGATCCCGTCACAGGCGCCCCCGTGAACGGCGAGGAGATCCACAAGGAGGAGCTCCGCAACGACAAGACCGCGTGGAAGGTCACCGCCTTCTCCGGCCACGTGAAGATGCGCGAGGACTACATCCGGTCCACCGTCGAGCTCGTCAAGACCAACCGGACCGTCGTCCTTCTCGTCACCTCCTATCTGCCGTGGACCTTCGTCACCCTGTCTCTCGCCCTGCTCGCCCTCGCGCTCTGGCTGGAGGCCCGCGGCCGGCGCCCCGGCTCCGCGCCCGCTACCGCTCCCTCCTGAGCCGCGCGCTGGTGTGCCGGGTCGGCTCCGCGGCGGCGGGGTCCTCCGGCCACGGGTGCTTGGGGTAGCGCCCGCGCAGCTCCGCCCGGACCGAGCGGTACCCCTCCCGCCAGAACGAGGCAAGATCGGCGGTGACGGCCGCCGGGCGCCCGGCAGGGGAGAGGAGATGGACCACGACCGGCGTCCCCGCGACCTTCGGCGTCTCGGCCAGGCCGAACATCTCCTGCAGCTTCACCGCGAGGACCGGCTGTTCGCCGCTGTAGTCGATCCGTATCCGCGACCCGCTCGGGACCTCGATCCGCTCGGGAGCCAGCTCGCCGAGCCGGCCCGCCTCGCCCGTCGCCCAGGGCAGCAGCCGCTGGAGCGCCTGTCCCGCGTCGATCCGGCCCAGGTCGGCCCGCCGCCGCGCCCGGGACAACTCGGGCTCCAGCCATTCCTCGGCACGGTCGAGCAGCGACTCCTCCGTCACCTCGGGCCAGGGCCCGCCCAGGACCCGGTGCAGAAAGCCCAGCCGCTGTCTCAGCTCCTCGGACTCCCGGGTCCACCGCAGCAGCCCGAGCCCCTCGCGCCGCAACCCGTCGAGCAGGGCCGCCCGTACGAGCCGAGGATCGGCGCCGTCCCTGAGCGGCCGAGTGGAGAGCTCGACGGCGCCCAGCCGGGACACGGACCGGGCGACCACGTCCCCTTCCTCCCAGTGGACCTCCTCTCCTGCCCGCAGCAGATGCCCGGCGGCGGCCCGCGCCACCCCCTCGTCCACCACGGCCGCCAGCCGCACCCGGGCCGCGGCGCTCCGCACCGGCCGGTCCGCCACGGCCACGGCCAGCCAGGGGGCGCTGCGCAAGCCCGACGCCTCGGCGAGCTCCGCGCCCGTCCCCGACACCATCAGGAACCCGCCGCCCTCCCGGGCCCTGGCCACCCGCTCGGGAAACGCCAGCGCCGTCACCAGCCCGGCCACCGCGTCGTCGCCGCCGCCCGCCACGGGCCCGGCGCCATCCGTCCGCGCCGCGGACCCTGCGGAATCCGCGCGGCCCGTACGGGATCCCGTACGCGCGCCGCCCCCGTCCCCCGGCCCGCCGGCTCCCGCGTCGGCGGCCGACCGCTCCAGCCGGCGGGCCTCCGCCTTCCACCGCGCCCCGTACGCGTCACCGCCCCGCCGCGCCGCACGCCAGGCGGCCGCCAGATCGTCTCCGTACTCCCTGGGCGGCTCCTCGCTGAGCAGCGCCACCACCTCCGCCGCCCGCCGGACACCCACCTCGGGCGCACCGTCCAGGAGCGCTCTGGCCAGCCGGGGATGCACGCCGAGGCGCGACATCCGCAGGCCCCGTTCCGTGGCCCTGCCCTCGTCGTCCACCGCCCCGGCCGCGGTCAGCGCGGCGCGGGCCGCCGTCATCGCACCCGTCGGCGGGGCGTCCAGGAGGGCGAGCCCCGCCGCCGTGGGGTCGCCCCAGCACGCCGTCCGCAGCGCGAAGGAGGCCAGGTCCGCGATCTCGATCTCGGGGGAGGGGAAGCGCGCTCGCCGTCCGTCGTCCGCCTCCGCCCAGCAGCGGTACACCATGCCGAAGGCCTCGCGTCCGGCCCGCCCGGAGCGCTGCGTGGCGCCCGCGATCGACACCGGCACCGTGGCCAGCGAGCCGAGCCCGCGGGCGTGGTCCATCCGCGGCTCCCGGGCCAGGCCGGAGTCCACGACGATCCGCACCCCCGGCACGGTGAGGCTCGACTCCGCCACGGAGGTCGCGAGGATCACCCGCCGCCGTCCGCCGGGCTCCGCCCCGCGCAGCACCGTGTCCTGCACCGCGGCCGGGGCCCGACCGTGCAGCTGGAGCACGTCGGCGTCGAGGTCCGCCAGCATCCCCGCCGTGCGCGCGATCTCTCCCGTGCCAGGCAGGAAACAGAGGACATCGCCGTCGTGGCGCTCGCAGGCGAGCCTGACCGTCGCCGCCACATGCCGCAGCAGGGCGGGATCGACCCAGGTGCCGTGCGCCGGCCGGATCCCGGCGGGCGGTGCGGCGAAGTGGACGTGGTACCCGTGCCCCTCCCCCTTGCCCCACACGACCGGCGCCGGACCGCTGCCTTCCAGGACCGTCAGGAGCTGCGCCCACGCCTCGGTGTCACTGGTGGCCGACGCGGCGATCAGCTTCAGCTCCGGCCGCAGCGTCGCCCGGACGTCCACCAGGAACGCCATCGCCGTGTCCGCGTCCAGATGGCGCTCGTGGCACTCGTCGAGCAGCACCACGTCCACGCCCGCCAGCTCCGGATCCCGTTGGAGCCGCTGGAGGAGGACACCCGTCGTCACCACCTCGACGCGGGTCGAGGGGCCGGTCCGGCGCTCGCCGCGCACGGAGAAGCCGACGGCCTCGCCGACCTCCTGGCCCAGCAGCCACGCCATCCGCCGGGCCGCCGCCCGCACCGCCATCCGGCGCGGCTCGGCCACCAGCACCCGCCGCCGCGGTCCGTCCCCTATAAGACCCGCGAGCGCGAGCGGCACCAGCGTGGTCTTGCCGGTGCCGGGAGGCGCGAACAGCACCGCCGTGCCGCGCTCCTCGAGCGCGGTCAGCAGCTCGGGGACGGCATGGCGGACGGGGAGACGGTCGAGTGCGTCGTGTCGGATCACGCACTCAGTTTCGTACGTCCTCGCCGACGGCGGGCCCGGCCGTCCACAGGCCCCGTCCTCTCATATGACAAGTGCGGCTCCTGGGGTCGCTGGGGCGACTGTGCCCGTCAGTCCCTCTCGCACACGAAGATCGCCGTGCCCGGGATCAGATTCCCCCGCAGCGGGGACCAGCCGCCCCACTCCTGGCTGTTCCACACCGGCCACTCCGGCTCCACCAGGTCCACCAGCCGGAAACCGCCGGCCACCACGTCCCGTACCCGGTCGCCGATCGTCCGGTGGTGCTCCACGTAGACGGCGCGCCCCCGCTCGTCCTGCTCCACATAAGGAGTGCGGTCGAAATAGGAGGACGCGACCGACAGTCCTTCCGGGCCGGGCTCGTCCGGGAAGGCCCAGCGGATCGGATGCGTCACCGAGAAGACCCACCGACCGCCCGGCCGCAGCACCCGGCGCACCTCGCGGAACACCTTCACCGGGTCCGCCACGAACGGCACCGCGCCGTACGCCGAGCATGCGAGGTCGAAGGAACCGTCGAGGAAGGGCAGCGCTCCCGCGTCCGCCTCGACCAGCGGCACATCCTCACCGATCCGCAGCGCGTGCTGGAGCTGCCGGTGCGAGAGGTCCAGCGCCACCGGCCGCGCTCCCTGCGCCGCGAGCCAGCGCGAGCACTGCGCCGCCCCCGCGCCGATCTCCAGGACGTCCAGCCCCTTCAGCGCGCCGGCCGGTCCGAGCAGTCCGGCCACGGCCTCGTCCAGACCCTCCGGACCCCATACGAACCGGTCGTCCCCGAGGAACGCCCCGTGGTCGCTCTGGTACTCGTCCGCGTTCCGGTCCCACCATCCGCGACTCGCCCGACTGCTCTCCGCGTCGTCGGCGTCACGCCGGGTCGCCTCCGGCTCCTCGTCGAGTCCGTCTTCCTGTTCGTACTCTTGGTTCATCTCGCCCGTCGATGTAGTTTGCGCTCAGCGCGGCTGCGCTACCCCCGGCCGGGATGGCCTGGGGGGACGTAAGTTGTGCCGGTTATGCGGTGATTCGCCCCGGGTGCGCGCTTCGCGCATTGACCCTGTCCGGCTGCCCCCGTATGCTAAAGGTTGCGCTGCGGGCCTGCGCGCCTCAGACGGAGCAGGCCGCGCTCGCACGGTTGTATGTCCCCTCGGTTCTCGAGGCGCCCCACCGTTCAGTCGGGAAGGCGCTTCATTGGCTGTCCGGCTTCTTCGGTGCGATACGGGCTCTCGGCGTAGCAGTACCTACGACTTTCTGTCCGTAACCGGAGCCCTTTCCCACATGACGAGCAGCACCGAGACCACCGCCACCACCCCGCAGGTTGCGGTCAACGACATCGGTAACGAGGAAGCCTTCCTCGCCGCGATCGACGAGACGATCAAGTACTTCAACGACGGCGACATCGTCGACGGCGTCATCGTGAAGGTCGACCGGGACGAGGTCCTGCTCGACATCGGTTACAAGACCGAAGGTGTCATCCCGAGCCGCGAGCTCTCGATCAAGCACGACGTCGACCCGAACGAGGTCGTCAAGGTCGGCGACGAGATCGAGGCCCTTGTTCTCCAGAAGGAGGACAAGGAAGGCCGCCTGATCCTCTCGAAGAAGCGTGCCCAGTACGAGCGCGCCTGGGGCACCATCGAGAAGATCAAGGAAGAGGACGGCATCGTCACCGGTACCGTCATCGAGGTCGTCAAGGGTGGTCTCATCCTCGACATCGGCCTCCGCGGCTTCCTCCCGGCCTCCCTGGTCGAGATGCGTCGCGTCCGCGACCTCCAGCCCTACGTGGGCAAGGAGCTCGAGGCGAAGATCATCGAGCTGGACAAGAACCGCAACAACGTGGTCCTGTCCCGCCGTGCCTGGCTGGAGCAGACCCAGTCCGAGGTTCGCCAGACCTTCCTCACGACCCTCCAGAAGGGTCAGGTCCGCTCCGGCGTCGTGTCCTCGATCGTCAACTTCGGTGCCTTCGTGGACCTGGGTGGCGTCGACGGCCTCGTGCACGTCTCCGAGCTGTCCTGGAAGCACATCGACCACCCGTCCGAGGTTGTCGAGGTCGGCCAGGAGGTCACCGTCGAGGTTCTCGACGTGGACATGGACCGCGAGCGTGTCTCCCTGTCGCTGAAGGCGACGCAGGAGGACCCGTGGCAGCAGTTCGCCCGTACGCACCAGATCGGTCAGGTCGTCCCGGGCAAGGTCACCAAGCTGGTTCCGTTCGGTGCGTTCGTCCGCGTGGACGAGGGCATCGAGGGTCTGGTCCACATCTCCGAGCTGGCCGAGCGCCACGTGGAGATCCCGGAGCAGGTCGTCCAGGTCAACGACGAGATCTTCGTCAAGGTCATCGACATCGACCTTGAGCGTCGCCGGATCTCGCTGTCCCTGAAGCAGGCCAACGAGTCCTTCGGTGCCGACCCGGCGTCGGTCGAGTTCGACCCGACCCTGTACGGCATGGCCGCGTCCTACGACGACCAGGGCAACTACATCTACCCCGAGGGCTTCGACCCCGAGACCAACGACTGGCTCGAGGGCTACGAGACCCAGCGCGAGGCCTGGGAGACCCAGTACGCCGAGGCGCAGCAGCGCTTCGAGCAGCACCAGGCTCAGGTCATCAAGTCCCGCGAGGCCGACGAGGCCGCCGCTGCCGAGGGTGGCGCCGCCGCTCCGGCCGGTGCCCCGGCGGGCGTCTCGGGTGGTTCGTACTCCTCGGAGTCGGACGACAACTCCGGCGCCCTGGCGTCGGACGAGGCCCTGGCGGCCCTGCGCGAGAAGCTGGCCGGCGGCCAGAGCTGAATCGGCTCTGCTGCTAGGCACTAGCTAGCCAACGATCGAGGCCCGCTCCCCTTCGGGGGAGCGGGCCTCGGTCGTTCCCGGGCCCGGGTCGCGCACGCGCGCGTGCCCGCCCGCTGACACTCCGTTCACGAAAGCCGGTGCCGGGGGAATGACCGTGCGTCGCGGGGCGTTCTTTTCTACGAACGCGAGGAGGAGCGGTAATCGTGCTTGATCCCCAGGATTTGTACGAATGGGACCAGAAGGGCCTTGCCGTCGTGGACGTGGCCCTGGCGCAGGAGTCGGCCGGGTTGGTCATGCTGTACCACTTCGACGGCTACATCGACGCGGGCGAGACCGGCGAGCAGATCGTCGAACGCCTGCTGGACACGCTGCCGCACCAGGTGGTGGCCCGCTTCGACCACGACCGGCTCGTCGACTACCGCGCCCGTAGGCCGCTGCTCACCTTCCGCAGAGACCGCTGGACGGCGTACGAGACGCCCGCCATCGAGGTCCGGCTCGTCCAGGACGCCACCGGCGCGCCGTTCCTCCTGCTCTCCGGCCCCGAGCCGGACGTGGAGTGGGAGCGCTTCTCCGCCGCGGTCCGCCAGATCGTGGAACGGCTCGGCGTGCGTCTGTCCGTGAACTTCCACGGCATCCCCATGGGGGTACCGCACACCCGCCCCGTCGGCCTCACTCCGCACGGCAGCCGCACGGACCTCATGCCCGGACACCGCAGCCCCTTCGACGAGGCCCAGGTGCCCGGCAGCGCCGAGGCGCTCGTCGAGTTCCGGCTCACCGAATCCGGACACGACACGCTCGGTGTCGCGGCCCATGTCCCGCACTACGTCGCCCGCTCGTCCTACCCGGACGCCGCACTGACCGCCCTGGAGGCCATCACGGCCGCCACCGGGCTCGTCCTGCCCGGTGTCGCGCACGCGCTGCGCACGGAGGCCCGGCGGACCCAGACCGAGATCGAGCGCCAGATCGGCGAGGGCGACGACGAGCTGACGGCCCTGGTCCAGGGCCTTGAGCACCAGTACGACGCGGTGGCCGGCGCCGAGACCCGGGGCAGCCTGGTCGCGGAGCCCGTGGACCTGCCGTCCGCGGACGAGCTGGGCCGGGAGTTCGAGCGCTTCCTCGCCGAGCGGGAAGGCGACGCATAGCCCCGGCGGGCCGGGGGAGGCCCAGGGGTCCTAAGCTGCCGCTCATGCTGAAGGTGGGCCTGACCGGCGGTATCGGCGCCGGCAAGAGTGAAGTGTCACGGCTGCTCGTCTCGTACGGGGCCGTGCTGATCGACGCCGACAAGATCGCTCGCGAGGTAGTCGAGCCCGGGACACCCGGGCTCGCGGCCGTCGTGGAGGCGTTCGGGCCGGAGATCCTGACCGCCGAGGGCACCCTGGACCGGCCGAAGCTCGGTTCGATCGTCTTCGCCGAAGCCGACCGCCTCGCCACCCTGAACGCCATCGTGCACCCCCTCGTCGGCGCCCGCTCCGCCGAACTGGAGAGCGCCGCGGGGCCGGACGACGTGGTCGTCCACGACGTGCCGCTGCTGACCGAGAACGGTCTCGCCCCGCTCTACGACCTGGTCGTCGTCGTGGACGCGTCCCCCGAGACCCAGCTCGACCGGCTCGTACGGCTGCGCGGCATGGCCGAGTCCGAGGCGCGGGCCCGGATGGCGGCCCAGGCGACCCGCGAGGAGCGGCAGGCGGTCGGGGACCTGGTCATCGACAACGACGGGCCGCTTCAGGCGCTGGAACCGCAGGTGCGGAAGGTCTGGGCGGAGCTGACGCAGCGGGCCGCCGACAAGGGGCGGTAGGAAATCCGGGGAAGCTCCGGGGCGTGCGCAGATCGCCCACGCGCCCGGATGGGTAGGGATCGCGGAGGCGGTGGTCGGATCGTATTCCGGTACGGAATACCGCTGCCGTAAGCGATGTTGAACCGCCGGAGCAAGGGAAGGATGCCACCGTGGCCGAGAGGAACCCGGAAACCCACGTCATCGACTTCCGCGCCGCCGAGCAACTGCTGGCTGCGCGGGACCCTCGCGGTGCCGTGAAACTGCTCGACTCGGTGATCGCCGCCCACCCCGAGAACACCGCGGCACGACTGCTGCGCGCCCGGGCGTTCTTCGCCGCGGCGCAGCTGCGGCCGGCGGAGCTCGAGTTCGAACTCGTCCTGGAGCGCGAGCCGGACAACGCGTTCGCGCACTTCGCGCTCGCCCGCACCTTCCAGCGCTCCGGCCGCCCCGACCAGGCGACCCGGCACTTCCGGCTGGCGGCCGCGCTCGATCCCAAGCCGGAGTACCTCCAGGCGGCCCGCTTCGGCACCGTGGACTGACCTCGGGCGCCGGGCGGCCGCCCGAGCGACGTGTGTGTCAGCGGCGGCCCGTGCCGCCGTGGTCGGGTTCGTACGGCGGGATGTCCCGTCCCGGCTGCCAGTGCGGGCCCTGGCGGATGTGGTGCAGCACCATCGACATGTCGACCGCGGCCACCAGGAACAGCACCCCGCAGGCCGCGGCCCATCCCGGCCTGCCGACCAGGGCGAACACCGTCGTACCGAAGGCGGCCCAGAGCAGACCCCACAGACTCAGCCAGAACCGCATCCGCAGGGCACTGCGCGCGGTCCTGGGTTCACTCCCCGTACGCATCGCGGTCGCCTCTCCTCGTGAGAACTCCCGAGGCCCTACTGAAGGTCTACCCCCGAGGCGGAGGGGTGAACGGGCCCGGCTTCGGGAACGGCCGCACGTCCCCCGTCGTTCTCCGGGGCATGAGCGGACGGATGCGTGAGGGACACCAAGGGACAGGGCCCGGAGCCATCACCCCGGACGGATGCGCGGTGGAGGTCTACCGGCGCCTGGGGGTCGGCAGGGAGCCCGATGTGATCGAGGCCGCCGTGCCGGCCGGAGCCTCGCTGCTCGAACTGGGCTGCGGAGCCGGGCGGGTGACGGGGCCTCTGGTCGAGCGGGGCTTCGCCGTGACGGCGGTGGACGAGTCGGCCGAGATGCTCGACGCGGTCCGGGAGCGCGTGCCCGGTGCGGAGGCGGTACGGAGCCCGATCGAATCGCTGCGCCTGGACCGGCGGTTCGACGTCGTGATGCTCGCGTCGTTCCTGGTGCACACGGCCGAACACCGCACCCGGCAGGACTTTCTGGAGACCTGCAGACGTCATGTCCGGGACGACGGCCACGTCCTGATCCAGCGCGAGGGCGAGGGCTGGCACCTGGAGGTGCCGCGGGAGCGCGAGGACCCGGGCGGCTGCACGGTACGGATCGTGTCGGCGGACCCGGTCGGCGACGGCGTCAACTCGGTCGTCGCCGAGTACCTCTTCCCGGATCTGCGCTGGACCCAGACCTTCCGCTCGCGGCCCCTGAGCAAGGAGGACTTCGAGCGCCACCTGGGCGAGGCGGGGCTCGCGGTGGACGCCTATCTGACGGACGACGGCACCTGGGTCAGGGCTCGCCCGACGTCCCGCTGAACGGAGGCGCCGATGGACCAGGACGTGCGCGGCATCGAGGAGTTGCTCCGCGACGAGGCCGTACGCGAGCGGCGCGGAGCGCTCTGCCGGCGGATCGAGACCGCCGGGATCACCGTCCACGACATCCTCTGCTGCGAGGACCGGACGGCTTTCGTCGGGCCCGGGTACGAGGACGGCTACACCGTGGTCCTCACCCGTTCCGGCGGGTATCTGCGGCGGATCTCGGGCGAGGAGTTCTTCGTCGACCCCACCGGCGGCTATCTGACCCGCCCGGGCGACGAACACCGGGTGGCCCACCCGCTGGGCGCGGGTGACCGCTCCACGGACATCCGCATCGGCGAGCAGCTCTTCGCGGACCGCTTCGACGGCCGTCCCGGCACCCGCAGGTTCACCGTCTCCGGCGCAGCCGACCTGCACCACCGGGCCCTCCTGGCCGCCGCCCGGCGCGGCGCCGACCCCTTCGAACTGGCCGAACGGCTCCACCGATTACTGGACCTGATCGCCGCCTCCGCCGGCCATTGGCGCACCGACACCACCGCCCGCCCCTCCACCGCGCGCGTGCACGGCGATCTGGTCCGCGACACCTGCGCCGCCCTCGCCGGCGGCACCCCGGCGCTCCGGTTCTCCCTGGAGGAGCTGGCCCGCGTCGTCGGCGTCTCTCCGCACCATCTGAGCCGCGTCTTCCACGCGGTCACCGGAACGACCCTCACCCGCTACCGCAACCAACTGCGTGTCCGTGGTGTCCTGCACGCCCTGGAGGAGGGCGAGGACAGCCTGCGGGCCCTCTCGTACGCCTACGGATTCGCCGACCAGGCCCATCTGACCCGCATGTGCCGCAGCCACACGGGCCATGCGCCCAGCGCCGTACGGAGCCTTCTCGCGGATCGCGCATGAATGTTCAACGCCGCTCGGGGACGCGGCCCGCAGGATGGCACGGGCCGGAGTCCCGGCCTGTGCCGCGACGTGGCGGCACGACGTCTTCCGAGCGGGGGAACGACGATGACCTTTCTGGCCAGAGCGGGCATGACCATGGCGGCCGTCCTGACGGCCGCCGCGTGCGTCGGCTCCGCCCCGGGCAGCGCCGCCGGCGCCTCACCCGCACCGGCCGCGGACGCACCCGGGCTCACCGGCCACCGGCCCTGCCCCGGGCAGCCCGATGTGACCTGCGCCGACCTCACCGTGCCCCTGGACCGCGGCGGAGCCGTACCCGGCACCCTGAAGCTCCGGACCGCCGTCCTCGGCAAGGCCGACGCACCGCGCGGGACGCTCCTCTTCCTCACCGGAGGTCCCGGTCAACCGGGCGTCCCCTTCGTCGCGAGGATCCGCTCCCGCCTCCCCGAGGCGCTCGCCGAGTACCGGCTGGTCATGATCGACCAGCGGGGGACCGGCGAGGCGGCCGTCGACTGCCCCGCGCTCCAGAAGGAGGTCGGCAGCAGCGACACCGTCGCCCCCACGCGCGGAGCCGTCACCGACTGCGCCGCAAGCCTCGGCCGGAACCGGAACTTCTACACCACCGCCGACACCGTGGCCGACCTGGAGGACCTGCGTCGCACCCTGCGCGTGCCGTCCTGGACGGTGGACGGAGTGTCGTACGGGACGTTCACCGGCGCCCAGTACGCCCTCACCCACCCCCACCGGGTGCGCCGACTCGTCCTGGACTCCGTCGTTCCGCTCGACGGCGGCGGAGTGCTGTACGAGGACTCGCTCGGCCACTCCGCGCAGGTGCTCCGCGCCGCCTGCCGTGAACAGCGGTGCGGTTTCGACCCGGCGCGTGATCTGGCGAAGGTCGTGCGCCGAGACGGCAACGGAGTCGGCGTCTTCAACCTGCTGGTCATCGCCAGCATCATCGACCCGAAGCTCGAAGATCCGCGCTTCGGCATTCTGAACGCCCTCCACGCCTCCGCGGCCGGCGACCGCGCGCGGCTCGACGGACTCGTCGCCGGCTTCTCCGAACCGTCCGGGGAGCCCCCGGCCGAGTTCAGCTCCGGTCTGCACGCCGCCACGCTCTGCGCGGACTCGCGCTGGCCCTGGGGCGACGCCGCCGCACCCGTCGCGGGCCGGGAGCGCGCCCTGGAGCGGGCCGTGCACCGCATCAGGCCGGCGGACGTCTGGCCGTTCGAACGGGAGACGGCGGGCGGCCAGGGCATCCCGCAGACCTGCCTCCCCTGGCCGGCCTCCCGCCCCAACCGTGCGGCGCCCGGACGGACGCTGACCATGCCGGTCCTGCTCCTGGCGGGGGACCGGGACCTGTCCACCCCGGTGACATGGGCCCGCGAGGTGGCCGCGGTGACTCCCCGGGCCGAACTGGTCGTCCTCGAAGGCGCCGGTCACTCCACACAGAGCCGCAGTGAGGCGGGAGCACGGGCGGCCACGGAGTTCCTGCTCCGGTAGGGCCGTGGAGACCCGTCGGGGGCCGCTCGGACCCCGAC
>NZ_JBHWBS010000147.1:0-11772 GCF_042735655.1 Streptomyces sp. NPDC059567
GGTGTCTGATGATGCACCGCCCCCCTGGGCGCTGGGGGGCCGTTGAGCGCCCCGCGCGGGGCCTCGCCGGCGCTCGCCGCCCCCCCCGGGGGGGGGGGCCCCGGCCCCCCCCCCCCCGCGGCTTGGTTCATTTAGTGCGTGTTACGGGGTGGTGCGGGGGTCAGTCCTTGAAGGTCTCGGACTTCACGTCGACCCAGGCGCCGTTCTTGACCTGGTAGACGGTGAGCTGCTTGTTCGTGGTGTCGCCGTACTGGTCGAAGGAGACCTTGCCGGTCACGCCCTCGAAGGAGACCTTGGACATGGCCTCGGTGACCTTGGCGCGGGCGTCGTCGGGGAGCTTGCCGTTGTTGGCGGCGACGACGGCCTTGACGGCCTGGATGATCGACCACGCGGCGTCGTAGGAGTAGCCGCCGTAGGCCGCGTACGGGTCCTTGTAGCCGGCCGCGGTGTAGTCGGCGATGAACTTCTTGGCGGTCGGGAGCTTCTCGACCGGGAAGCCGACCGAGGTGGCCAGGTCACCGTCGTTGGCCTCGCCGGACGCCTTGATGAACTCCGGGTCGTAGATGCCGTCGCCGCCCATGGTGGGGATCTTGGCGCCGGTCTTCTTGACCTGGTCGGAGAGCAGGCCGCCCTCGGGGTACTGGCCGCCGAAGTAGACGGAGTCGGCGCCCGAGCCCTTGATCTTGTTGGCGGTGGAGGAGAAGTCCGTCTCCTTGACCGTGACCGAGTCCGTGCCGACGACGGTGCCGCCGAGGCGCTTGAACTCGTCGGAGAAGATCGCGGCGAGGCCGGCGCCGTAGGTCTGCTTGTCGTTGACGACGAAGACCTTCTTCTTGCCGGCGTCCTTGAACAGGTAGTTCGCGGCGAACTTGCCCTGGATCACGTCGGTGGTGGCGGTACGGAAGTAGGTCTTGAAGGGGCGCTTGAAGTCGCCCTTGCCCCAGTTGTCGCCCTGCGAGAGCGAGGGGTTCGTGTTGGCCGGGGAGACCTGCGTGAGGTTGGCCTTGTCGAAGTCCGCCTGCATGGACTGGGAGACGCCGGAGTTCAGCGGGCCGACGACGCCGAGGACGTCCTTGATGCCGACGAGCTTGGTGGCGTTGGCCTTGCCGGTGGCCGGGACGGCCTGGTCGTCGAGGGCCTCGATCTTGAAGGTGACGCCCGGGACTTCTTTGTTCTTGTTGGCGGTCTGGACCGCCAGGTCCACGGAGTTCTTGATGCCCTGACCCAGCGCGGAGAGCGAGCCCGTGAGCGGCGCGTCGACACCGATGACGACGGTGGTGGTGCCGCTGGAGTTGTCGCTCGTTCCCTTGTCGTCGCGCGAACCGCAGGCGGTGAGGGTGAGTGCTCCCGTGGTGATCACGGTGGTGAGGATGAGCAAGGAACGGTGTCGCACGATGAATCCTTTCCCTGGCGCGGCCCCCTCGAGCTGAGGCGGTGCCGTTAAGCGTGGAGCCGGAGGTGCCGTTTGTGAATGCCGGGCCGTACTGGGGATGACTGGGTGGTGCTGGGCCGTGCAGTGGACGCGCCCGGCGGCGCGGTGACTGGCGGTGACTCTAAGCGCAGGTGAGGGAGGTAGGGAGCAGGGAGGTCAGGATGTGACTGTCTTGTTATCGCGAGGGGGAGAGGAGGTGGACAGGGGGTGGGCAAACTGGGGCATATCGGTCAGCAATGTGCTGTTCACATAGTGAGAACGCGCAGTTCCGCTAAGGGGCTTGAGCAGATCTTGCTCCTGTCGGACCGCTTGTGACGGTCTCCGGATATCGGACACCCGCCCAAACGTCAGCGGACGGAACGCCGACTGCGGCGCCCGCTCGAACACTGCGCGGATGTCACGGAGCGTTACGGGGGCGGCTTCCAGTTCTCCGAGCTCCCGGTCGCCCCGTTCGCCGACGCGCACCGTCTTCGGGTCTCCTGGTCGGCGAAGGCCAGGGCGACCTCGCGTCCCTCCCGGCGCTCCTTGGCCCGGGCGCCGGTGAGGACCTCGTCGTGGATCTTCAACTGCTCGTTGGAAAGCCCTTTTTGTTCCCAGTCGAGCCCCGCCCACTTGCTCCCCGTGAGCGCCTCCTTCACCCAGTACGCGACGAGGTCGGCGCAGATGTCCACCGCTGTCCTGGGCCGCTCGGGCGCCGGGCCGGGGCTGTCGTCCGAGCAGCCGGGCAGGGTGGCCAGAGCGCCGGCGGTCAGGACCGCGGCCAGCGCGGTCCCTGCCGGCCCGTGCGGCGGGAACCTCATGCCCGGGACGCTAGGGGATCTCGTGCGAGGGCACAACAGGCTGGCTGATTAAGGCAGTTGGGAGGAGGCGTGAGGGGGTGCGGGCGCGGGTCGGGTCGAGCCGGTGCACCACGTGCGTGGCGTCGCGGGGTCCGGGCGGGGGTGGTGAGGGCCCGTGGGTCGGTCCAGCCGGCGACGTTCGGTCCGTCCGAATCGCCCTGACACGTACCGCTGTTGCCCCGCGGTGCGGTCGTGCGGAGCCGGATCCGTGCGGCGTTGAGCGCGGTGAACGTGGCCGGCGCCTCGATTCGGACACCGCCGCCCCGTGGCGTGGCTCCGCCCTTCGGCCCGCGGCGGGGCGGACGGGGGCTTCGGTGTCCGGAAGTCGATACTTCCGTGCGGCGGCGGGAGGGGGCGGTCGGCGGGCCCCGCGTTCGGAAGCCGACGTTCCGCGTCCGGGGGCCGGTGTTCCGGAGTCCTGAGTGCCGTGCCCCCGACGCTGCCCGGAAGAGGGGGCTCCGCACCCTCCGGAATGGGCGCTCCGGCTCTTGGCCGGGAGGCGTATCGGTTCGCGCGGCGGTGACACCCGGTGACCGCGGGGCTTGATCGCTCCCGAATCCGCGGCCCATGGGCAGGGGGTCGGTGCTCGGCACCCCCTGGGGCTGCCGCACCAGGGCCCGGCACGGCGCAGTCCGGCCCGGCGCGGTCCGGCATGGCCCGGTGCGGCGCGGTTCGATCCGGCACCGCGCCGCTCGGCCTGCCCCGACATGGCCCGGCCCGGGACGGAGGTGTCCGTCCCGGGCCGGGAAAGGATCGCGGTGGCGGGTCCGCGGTCAGGCGCTCGCGGCGCCGCCGTCCTTGCCCGCGTCCGGGAGGTTGTCGGCGTCCTTGGCCGTGATCTCACGGAGCATGCAGGTCAGACGTGCCGAGCAGACCCGCTTGTCCTGCTCGTCGGTGATCACGATCTCGTACGTCGCCGTGGAGCGGCCGCGGTGGACCGGCGTCGCCACACCGGTCACGAGGCCGCTGCGGGCCCCCCGGTGGTGGGTGCAGTTCAGGTCCACGCCGACCGCGATCTTGGAGACTCCGCCGTGCAGCATCGAGCCGATCGAGCCGAGGGTCTCGGCGAGGACCGCGGAGGCGCCGCCGTGCAGCAGACCGTACGGCTGGGTGTTGCCCTCCACCGGCATCGTCCCGACGACCTTCTCGGCCGAGGCCTCGATGATCTGCACACCCATGCGGTTGCCGAGGTGTCCGGCAGAGAAGAGGGCGGGAAGATCGACGCCGAGTGCGGCGTACTCGTCGATGACCTCCTGCGGGAACTTCACATGCTGCTGCTCACCCATCGGCCCGGCTCCGTTCGTCTTCGTACGGCTGCTGATCCATCGATCCGCTGAACCCTGATCCGCCTGAGCAAACGCTTAGGCGGAGTGTGATTGTTCCAGACGCACGATGACGGACTTGCTGGCGGGGGTGTTGCTGACGTCCGCCGTGGACTCCAGGGGCACCAGCACGTTCGTCTCCGGGTAGTACGCCGCCGCGCAGCCCCGGGCCGTCGGATAGTGCACCACCCGGAAGCCGGGCGCCCGGCGCTCGCTGCCGTCCTTCCACTCGCTGACCAGGTCGGTGTACGACCCGTCCGCCACTCCGAGCGCCGCCGCGTCCTCGGGGTTGACCAGGACGACCCGGCGGCCGCCCTTGATGCCGCGGTAGCGGTCGTCGAGGCCGTAGATCGTGGTGTTGTACTGGTCGTGCGAGCGCAGGGTCTGCAGCAGCAGCCGGCCCTCGGGCACCGTGGGGTACTCGACGGGCGCGGCCGTGAAGTTCGCCTTGCCGGTGGCGGTGGGGAAGCGGCGCTCGTCGCGCGGGGCATGCGGGAGCGCGAAGCCGCCCGGGTCTGCGGCGAGGCGGGCGTTGAAGTTCTCGAAGCCGGGCACCACGCGCGCGATGCGGTCTCGGATCGTGGCGTAGTCCTTCTCGAACTCCTCCCAGGGGGTGGCCGAGGCGGCGCCGAGCACCGCCCGCGCCATCCGCGCCACGATCGCCGGCTCGGAGAGCAGATGCGGGCTCGCGGGCGGCAGATTGCCGCGCGAGGCATGCACGAGGCTCATCGAGTCCTCGACCGTGACGAACTGCTTGCCGCCGGCCTGGACGTCCTTGTCGGTACGGCCGAGCGTCGGGAGGATCAACGCGCGCGTGCCGGTGACCGCATGCGAGCGGTTCAGCTTCGTCGAGACGTGGACCGTCAGCCGGGCCCGGCGCATCGCGGCCTCGGTGACCTCCGTGTCGGGGGTGGCTCCGACGAAGTTGCCGCCCATGGCGAAGAAGACCTTGGCCTCGCCGTCGCGCAGCGCCTGGATCGAGCGGACCACGTCGAAGCCGTGGTGGCGCGGCGAGACGATCCCGAACTCCTTGTCCAGGGCGTCGAGGAAGGCGGGCGCGGGCCGCTCGAAGATCCCCATCGTGCGGTCGCCCTGCACGTTCGAATGCCCGCGGACCGGGCAGACGCCCGCGCCGGTCCGGCCGATGTTGCCGCGCAGCAGGAGGAAGTTGACCACCTCGCGAATGGTCGGCACGGAGTGCTTGTGCTGGGTGAGGCCCATCGCCCAGCAGACGATGGTCCGCTCGGAGGCGAGGACCATCTCCAGGGCGCGCTCGATCTCGGCGCGGGTCAGACCGGTCGCGGCGAGGGTCTCGTCCCAGTCCGCCGCGCGGGCGGCCGCCGTGAACTCCTCGTACCCATGGGTGTGCTCGCGGACGAACTCCTCGTCGACGGCGCCAGGAGTCTCCAGGATCAGCTTGTTGATCAGCCGGAACAGGGCCTGGTCGCCGCCGATGCGGATCTGGAGGAAGAGATCGTTGAGCGCGGCGCCCTTGAACATGCCCTGCGGGGTCTGCGGGTTCTTGAACCGCTCGAGGCCGGCCTCCGGCAGCGGGTTCACCGAGATGATCCGCGCGCCCCCCGCCTTCGCCTTCTCCAGGGCGGAGAGCATCCGCGGGTGGTTCGTCCCCGGATTCTGCCCGGCGACGACGATCAGGTCGGCCTGGTGCAGATCCTCCAGCGAGACGCTGCCCTTGCCGATCCCGATCGTCTCGTTGAGCGCCGAACCGGACGACTCGTGGCACATGTTGGAACAGTCCGGCAGATTGTTCGTGCCGAACTCGCGGGCGAAGAGCTGAAGCAGGAACGCGGCCTCGTTGCTCGTCCGGCCCGAGGTGTAGAAGAGCGCCTCGTCGGGGGAGGAGAGGGCGGTCAGCTCCTCGGCGATGATCGAGAACGCCCGTTCCCAGGTCACCGCCTCGTACCGCTCCGCACCCTCGGGGAGATACATCGGCTGCGTGAGCCGGCCCTGCTGCCCCAGCCAGTACCCGCTGCGGGTCGCCAGGTCCGCCACCGGGTGCACGGCGAAGAAGTCGGGCGTGACCCGGCGCAGCGTCGCCTCCTCGGCGACCGCCTTCGCCCCGTTCTCGCAGAACTCCGCCACATGTCGCTTGTCGGCCTCCGGCCAGGCGCAGCCCGGGCAGTCGAAGCCGTCTTTCTGATTGACCTTGAGCAGGGTCCGCGCGGTGCGCCGCACCCCCATCTGCGCCTGGGCGATCTTGAGGGTGTGGGCGACGGCGGGAAGCCCGGCGGCGGCGTGCTGGGGCGGCGCGACCTGCGGTGCGTCCTGGACCGGGTCGCCGGCGGGGGGCTTGCTGACCATCGCGCTCTCCCTTGAGCGGTCGTCGTGTGGCGTACGTACCCGATCCTGTCACGCGGCACGGACAGCCCGTGCCCGTCGGTCGACGGGGGCGGGAATGTCAGTGGTCCGTGGCAGGATCGTCCCCGTGGCTGAGACAGCATCGAAGACCCAAGACAACCGTCCGCGCCTGCTCCTCATGGACGGGCATTCACTGGCGTACCGGGCGTTCTTCGCGCTGCCGGCGGAGAACTTCACGACCGCGACCGGGCAGCCGACCAACGCCATCTACGGCTTCGCGTCGATGCTGGCGAACACGCTCCGCGACGAGGCGCCCACGCACTTCGCCGTCGCGTTCGACGTGTCCCGCAAGACCTGGCGCTCCGAGGAGTTCCCGGAGTACAAGGCGAACCGCTCCAAGACCCCGGACGAGTTCAAGGGGCAGGTCGAGCTGATCGGCGAGCTGCTGGACGCGATGCACGCGCAGCGGTTCGCGATCGACGGCTTCGAGGCCGACGACGTCATCGCCACGCTCGCCACCCAGGCCGAGGCCGAGGGCTTCGAGGTCCTGATCGTCACCGGCGACCGCGACTCCTTCCAGCTGATCACGGACCACGTGACCGTGCTGTACCCGACCAAGGGCGTCTCCGAGCTGACCCGCTTCACGCCCGAGAAGGTCGAGGAGAAGTACGGCCTCACCCCGCAGCAGTACCCGGACTTCGCCGCGCTGCGCGGAGACCCGTCGGACAACCTGCCCGGCATCCCCGGCGTCGGCGAGAAGACCGCGGCGAAGTGGATCAACCAGTTCGGTTCGTTCGCCGAGCTGGTGGAGCGGGTCGACGAGGTCAAGGGCAAGGCCGGGCAGAACCTCCGCGACCACCTGGAGTCGGTCAAGCTCAACCGCGTCCTCACCGAGATGGTGCGGGACGTCGAGCTGCCGCGGACCGTCCAGGACCTGGAGCGCGCGCCGTACGACCGCACGGCCGTCGCGCTGGTCCTCGACACCCTGGAGATCCGCAACCCCTCGCTGCGCGAGCGGCTCCTCGCCGTCGACCCGGGCGCAGCCGAGGCGCAGCCCGCCGCCCCCGCCGCCGGTGTGGAGCTGGACGGCACCGTCCTCGGCGCCGGTGAGCTCGCGCCCTGGCTCGCCGAGCACGGCGCCGAGCCGCTGGGCGTGGCCACGGTCGACAGCTGGGCCCTGGGCACCGGCAGCGTCACCGAGATCGCGCTGGCCGCCGCCGGAGGCGCCGCTGCCTGGTTCGACACCACCCAGCTCGACGAGGCCGACGAGAAGGCCTTCGCCGCCTGGATCGCGGACCCGAAGCGGCCCAAGGTCCTGCACAACGCCAAGGGCGCGCTGCGGGTCTTCCCCGAGCACGGCTGGAGCGTCGCCGGCATCACCATGGACACCGCGCTCGCCGCCTATCTGGTCAAGCCGGGCCGCCGCTCCTTCGCGCTGGACGCGCTCTCCGTCGAGTACCTGGGCCGTGAGCTCGCCCCGGCGGCCGCCGCCGACGGACAGCTCGCCTTCGGCGCCGACGACACGGCCGAGGCCGAGGCCCTGATGACCCAGGCCCGCGCCGTCCTCGACCTGGGCGCGGCCTTCGAGGAGAAGCTCGGCGAGGTCGGGGCGCGGGAGCTCCTGCACGAGGTCGAGCTGCCCACCTCCATCCTGCTGGCCCGTCTGGAGCGGCACGGCATCGCCGCCGACCGGGCCCACCTGGAGGCCATGGAGCAGCAGTTCGCCGGCGCCGTCCAGCAGGCGGTGAAGGAGGCGCATGCCTCCGTCGGGCACGAGTTCAACCTCGGCTCGCCCAAGCAGCTCCAGGAGGTCTTCTTCGGCGAGCTGAACCTGCCGAAGACGAAGAAGACCAAGACCGGGTACACCACGGACGCGGACGCGCTGGCCTGGCTGGCCGCCCAGACCGAGCACGAGCTGCCGGTGATCATGCTCCGCCACCGCGAGCAGGCCCGGCTGCGCTCCACGGTCGAGGGCCTGATCAAGACCATCGCCGCCGACGGCCGCATCCACACCACCTTCAGCCAGACGGTGGCCGCGACCGGACGACTGTCCTCCACGGACCCGAACCTGCAGAACGTGCCGGTGCGCACCGACGAGGGACGGGCGATCCGGCACGGCTTCGTCGTGGGCGAGGGCTTCGAGGCCCTGATGACGGCGGACTACAGCCAGATCGAGCTGCGCGTCATGGCCCATCTGTCCGAGGACGAGGGCCTCATCGAGGCGTTCGCCTCCGGCGAGGACCTGCACACCACCGTCGCCTCGCAGGTCTTCGGCGTCGAGCGGTCCGCGGTCGACGCCGAGATGCGGCGCAAGATCAAGGCCATGTCGTACGGCCTGGCGTACGGGCTCTCGGCCTTCGGCCTCTCCCAGCAGCTGAACATCGAGGCGGGCGAGGCGCGTGCCCTGATGGACACGTACTTCGAGCGCTTCGGCGGGGTGCGCGACTATCTGCGCCGGGTCGTCGACGAGGCGCGCGCCACGGGGTACACCGAGACGATGCTGGGCCGCCGCCGCTATCTCCCCGACCTGAACAGCGACAACCGCCAGCGCCGCGAGGCCGCCGAGCGGATGGCGCTCAACGCCCCGATCCAGGGCACCGCGGCGGACATCGTGAAGGTCGCGATGCTGAACGTCGACCGGGCCCTGACGGAGGCGGGTCTCACCTCCCGGATGCTCCTCCAGGTCCACGACGAAATCGTGCTGGAGCTGGCCCCCGGCGAGCGCGAGCAGGTCGAGTCCCTGGTCCGCCGGGAGATGTCCTCGGCGGTCACCCTCCGCGCCCCCCTCGACGTCTCGGTCGGCGTGGGCGAGGACTGGGAGTCCGCGGCGCACTGACGCGACAGGGCCCCCACGGCCACGGCCGTGGGGGCCCTGCTACGTCGGGGCGGGAGTCGCCAAGGCCTTGGTCATCGCCCCGGGCGGGAGTCCGCCGGCTCATGATCCCCTGTCCGCGCCGCCCCGGGGGACGGCGCGGTCCTCCGCAGCCGCATCCCCGCCCCGTACAGCACAAGCCCGACGGCGAGGCCCGCGCCGGCCCCGAAGCAGGCCGTCGGAACGATGTCCAGAGGCGTCTCGATGCGGCCCCAGTACGCGTACCAGCGCAGACAGCGGTGCACCACTCCGGCCAGGACGCACAGACCGATCAGCCCGCCCGCGAGCAGGCGCTCCCGCCGGCCGAGGACCGGCACGGCCGGGGGCGCCGCGATGTCACCGGCGGCCGCCCGCAGCGCCCGTACCGTGAACCACCCCAGCAGGACGAGAGCGAGCGCCGAACCCCCGTACTGGAGATAGAGATAGACCGGAAAGCCGGCCACGATCTCGCCGAGGAACGGGATCGCGCGCGTACCCCAGCGGTCGAGATGGGTGAAGGCGTCCCACACCACATGGGTCGTGGCGCCGAGCACCGCCGACAGCACGAACCAGCCGGCCAGCGGCGCCATCGGCCGCCCCCGCCAGGAGCGGCCGCGGACGAACCCGTACACCCGCCCCCGCCACCGGGCCGGCAGCAGGGCCACCAGCGGCTCACGCACCATCAGCCACGCCGCCACCAGGGCCGCGGTGATCAGCACGTCGACGGTCACGATTCCCAGGACGGAGTGCGTGACATCGCCGAAAGGCATCGCGTCCGGGATCGCCGTGGCCGCGAAGTAGGTCATGTCGGGCGAGAACGAACCCGCCACCAGCGCGGAGGCGACCAGTGGTCCGCGTGCGGTGCCGTCGCGGCGGATGCCGGGCAGCACCGCGGCGGCATGACTCAGCGTGAACGGCATCGGAACGTCCCCCTCAGGATCCGCGCCGACCAACGGAGTTCCCCTGCGGCCGAGGGTCGGCGATCACGCCCAGTATGCGGGAGCGATCGTGAAGGGACAGTGGGCGGCCAAGAGGTGACGAAAGCGTGAAACACGGTCAGGCCACGGTGTTCCGGGGCCCGTAGGTGTCATAGGGTCTCCTGTGTTCACGCGCGGGGAGCGCGGGTGCAGTCGAGGGGGAGGGACCAGACGTATGGCAGCGCAATTCGGCCGCCGGCTGCGCAGGGGAGCCACCAGCGGTGCCGTCGTGGCCGCGGCGGTGGCGGCGCTGGCCGCCTCGCAGGCGCCCGGCGTGACCCCGCCGCCCTCGGACAACGCGAGCGGCGACCGGCCCGTCGGAGTCGGTGACACACCGGCGTCCCCCGACGACACGGCGACCGGCGACTCCCCGTACTACACCCAACTCCCGCCGCTGAACACGCCCAACAAGCCCGGCACCTCCATAGACCTGCCCATCATCACCGGCCCCGCCGAGGCGGGCATACCCGCGTCCGTGCTCGCCGCCTACAAGCGGGCGGAACAGTCCATACGGGCCAGCGACCCCGCCTGCAACCTTCCGTGGCAGCTGCTCGCCGGCATCGGCAAGGTCGAGTCCGGGCAGGCGCGCGGCGGCCGTGTCGACGCCAACGGCACCACGGACTCGCCGATTCTCGGCCCGGTCCTCAACGGTGTCGGCTTCGCCAACATATCGGACACCGACAACGGCGCCTTCGACGGCGACGCGACGCACGACCGCGCGGTCGGCCCGATGCAGTTCATCCCCTCCACCTGGGCGACCTGGGGTCAGGACGCCAACGGCGACGGCCGCAAGGACCCCAACAACATCTACGACGCCGCCCAGGCCGCCGGTCTCTACCTCTGCGCCAACAACCGCGACCTCGCGGTCAAGGCCGACCTGGACCGGGCGATCCTCAGCTACAACCGCTCGACCGAGTACCTGCACACGGTGCTCTCCTGGTTCGAGTACTACAAGCGCGGCACCCACCAGGTGCCGGACGGCACCGGTCAGCTGCCGGTGGACCGCAGCGACACCCCCCGCACCACCACGCCCGGGCCGACGCAGACGCCGACCACCCCCGCACCGTCTCCTTCGACGGGCACGCCCAAGCCGAACCCGTCCACGCCCACCACGCCCCCGACCAAGCCGCCCGTCGACCCGCCCGCGACCGCGAAGGTGACCCGGATCAAGGACGCCGGCACGGGCGCCCTGACGGCCACCGCCGGCGGTGTCTTCGCCGGCCGTCCGACCGTCCTCGCGCTCGACGTGAACGGCAAGCCGGTCGCAGGGCTCGCCGTGCGCTTCGAGATCGTCGGCTCCACCGACGCCAACCTCGGGGGTGTGGCGAAGAGCGTGACCGTGACCACCGGCTCCGCGGGCAAGGCCGTCGCGCCGCCCGTCAGGGCGGGCGAGAAGCCGGGCACGTTCACGGTCCGGGCCACGGTCGTGGGCCGGGCGCTCGCGCCCGTCGACTTCTCCGCGACGGTCACCGAGCGGACGGCCGACACCCTGGTCCGCGGCGACGCCGAGGAGTTCACCGCCACCACCGGCGAGCGGTTCGCCGACCGTGTCCTGGTGAAGGCCACCCTCGACGGTGCCGTCGCCCCGTCGGTCGCTCTCACCGCCACCATGATCACCTCGGCGGAAGAGCCGCAGACGAACACCAAGGGTCCGTACTTCAAGGACGCCGACGGCAATCCGCTGCGCACGCTCACGGGCCTGAAGACGGACGAGAACGGTCTGCTCACGCTCCCGGACATCTACGCGGACGGCGAGGCCGGCACCTTCCTGCTGCGTCTGACCGCGCCCGGCGGCGGCACCGTGACCATCGAACTCAAGGTCACCGCCCCGACGCCCGAGCCGACCCCGACGCCGTCGCCGAGCGGCTCGACCGAGGCGACGCCGGCGCCCTGACCGGCCGCCAACCTCCCGCACAGCAGGCACGACCCCGCCGCCCCCCCCCCCGCCCCCCCCCGCGGGCGGGGGGCGGGGGTGTGGGTGGGTCGGGGGTTGGGACGCCGCGCGCCGGGCGGGGGGGGCCCCCCCCCCCCA
>NZ_JBHWBS010000148.1:0-11550 GCF_042735655.1 Streptomyces sp. NPDC059567
CCTGTCAGCGCGCGGCGCCGCCTGTCAGCCCCCTCTTCGGATCACCGCGCGATCTCGTCCGCGGGACCCATGACGATCACCGGTTCCTTGGCCGGGTCCAGCTGGCGCAGCAGCTGTCGCATGACGTCGGCCGGCAGGGAGATGCAGCCCTGGGTGGGGCCGCCGTGGTCGACATGGATCCACACGCCCCCGCCGCGCTCCTCGCCGAGCGGGCGTTCCTTGTCCAGCGGGGTCGTTCCGGAGAGGCGGTTGTAGTCGATGGCGACCACGTAGTCGAACGACCCTTCCAGAGGTTCGCCGAGGAACCCGGTGCCAGGCGAGACGAACTGCTCGTCCTGGTCGTACGGCAGCAGCGCTCCGGGGTCCGGCATCAGACCGCCCGCGTCACCGAGGGTGAAGACACCGATGGGGGTGCGCAGATCGCCGACCGTGTGGTCGTTCGTCCAGCCGCGCAGCGCGTTGTGCGCGGTCCAGGGACCGCCGGCGCGCTGCCACCGCTTGGCCCCGTCCCGCTCGTAGAGCACCGCCTTGGACACGTTGGTGTTCCGGGTCTCTCCCGTGACGACGAACACCTGGCGCGTGCCGTCCGGAATTCTCGTTCGGGTGGCGGGGCCGAGACCGGGAGGGGCGGCGGGCCGGGCCGCGGGCGCGGCGGGCCGGGGCGCGGCGGCCCCGGAGCCCGCGTTCTTGGCGGCGGCGCGGGGCGGGGCCGGTGGCGTGGCTTCCTCGGGTGACACCGTCATGTAGCCGACTACGGCGACTGTCGCACACAGGGCGGCGGTCAGCCCACGGCCGGGGCGTACCTTCCTGACAGGCATGGGGCGGCATCCTCCGACGCTCGGAAACGGCAATGCGGCGATGTGTACCCGGTCCGTGCATGTCTCTGTCGGAAGAGCGGATTACTCACCCGACCGGTGCAGAGCCGGCGGATCACCGAAGTCGTCTCCGAACAACCGTCAGAGGAGTTCATGATCCGGTGTCAGGCGGTCGCGGCGGGGGTCTCGTCGAGTTCCCAGGCGTGGCGCTTGAACTCGCGGACGAAGTCGGGGTGGTCCTCCCAATTGCGGGCGACTCCCCGCAGGACGTCCCAGTTGTGCTCCAGGGCCTGGTCGATGATGTTCCGCATCGTCGGGTCGGCCGCCGCCCGCTGCTCGGCGAGGCCCTTGACGGCGGCCGCTGCCTTCACGGTGCCGAGGAGGGCCCGCAGGGCGCGGGAGGTGTCGTCCATGCCGAATCCGTGGTCGCTGCCGTTCTCGGGGTCGAACAGCGGCCGGAGACGGTCCTCGATGAACGCGGTGATCCGCTCGAAGTGCTGGACGTCCATCGGATTCTCCCTCTCGCCGCTCCACCAGGGGCCGGCCTGTTCGCATGCTTCTGTCGTCCGCGCGGTGCTTCCTCCGCGCCCTGTGATTATCGCGCGTCCCCTACGGAAGCGACGGCGGGGCCATCCGTACGTCGTGCCACAGGGCGTGCGCGGCGCTCGCGCCCTCGGTGCGGTCGTCGGGCACGTCCCAGACGTGGACGACGGGTGCGGCGGCGTCGGCGAGCGGCGCCCACCCGGGGTCTCCGGTGGCCGCGAAGGCGGCCCAGGCGTCGACCATCCGTCGGGACAGCGCACGGTCGTCGGCGTCGGCGGGGCCGCCGGTCAGGAAGTCGACGCCCGTGGCGTCCAGGGTGCCGAGGGCGAAGGGCACGTCGGCCGCGTGCCAGGCGCGCACCGGGCTGCCGTCGGAACGGATACGACGGCGGTCGAAGCGGGACAGGAACGTGCGGCCGCCCGCGCGGGCGTGGGCCTCGGCGAGGCGGACGGTGGGCAGGGTGAAGACCGCGTCGCCCGCGAGGGCGAGGTAGACGTCGAGCACGGGTGCGCCGGGCATGAGGGCGCGGTAGGCGGCGACGAGGTCCGGGGGAAGGCCGTAGTCGGCGGCGAACCGGTCGAGGCCGTCGTCCGTCGTGACCGGCGGCATGCTGCCCACCTGGCGCATCAGCCAGTACTCCTCGGTGGTGTGGCAGACGAGGAGGTCGACGGGGCGGTGCGCGCCCTCGGCGGTCGGGGCCTCGACCGGGTCCCGGCTCAGCAGCTCGCCGTCGAGGACGGGGCCGTAGAGGACGGTGTCGTAGTGGAGGAAGCCGGAGTCGGGGTCACCGGCGTACCGTGCCACCACCCGGTCCGAGGCTTCGACGAGGGCCTGCGGGGTCGCGGACAGCAGGCCGTCGGCGGTGGGGGCGACACCCGCGGCCTCGGCCACCTCTCGGGCCAGGCGCGCGGCGAGCGCCGGCGGGAAGAACGCGTCGGGGACGCTGTGGGTGACGGCGCGGTGGAAGAGTCCGTCGGCCCGCGCGCTGCTCATCAGACAGGCGATCGAGCCGCCGCCGGCGGACTGGCCCGCCACCGTGACGTTCTCCGGGTCGCCGCCGAAGGCGGAGATGTTGTCGCGCACCCACTCGAGCGCGGCAATCTGGTCGAGCAGTCCCCGGTTGTCGGGGAAGCCGGGGACATGGCCGAACCCCTCGAATCCGAGGCGGTAGTTGCACGTCACCACGGTGAGTCCGGCGCATGCGAGGGCCGTCCCGTCGTAGTCGGGCTGGGCGGAGGAGCCGAAGGTGTAGGCGCCGCCGTGGATCCAGAAGAGCACGGGCCGGGGCTGCGAGGTGTCCGCCGTGGACCAGATGTTGAGGGTGAGGACGTCCTCCAGGTCAGCGCGCCAGACGGGGGCGCCGGGCAGCTCCGCCGACTGCGGTGCCACCGGCCCGAAGCGGGTGCGGTCCCGTACTCCGTCCCAGGACCGGGCGGGCATCGGCGCCCGGAAGCGGCCGGCGCCGAACGGCGGTGCGGCGTACGGGATGCCCAGGGTGACGCGCAGCCCGTCGACGACCGTGCCCCGCACCGTTCCCTGCTTCGTCACCACGATGTCCTCGGCGGCATGCGCACGCACAGGCGGAACTCCCCCTCATGTCCGTCGCCGCCGGTGTCTCCGTGCGGCAGGACACCCTCGCACGGGGCCGGGGACCGGGCAATCGGATAAAGATCATTCCGTGGCCGTGGCGTCCGGCCCGGCGGCATCGCGATCCAGGGGCTGTTCGGCCCAGATCACCTTGCCCTCCGCCGTGTAGCGGGTTCCCCAGCGCCGGGTGAACTGGGAGATCAGGAAGAGGCCGCGGCCGCCCTCGTCGGTGGTGCGCGCGTGGCGCAGATGGGGGGAGGTACTGCTCGCGTCGAAGACCTCGCAGATCAGGGTGCGTTCGAGGATGAGACGCAGCCGGATCGGTCCCGAGGCATGCCGGATGGCGTTGGTGACCAGTTCGCTGACGACGAGTTCGGTGGTGAAGGCGAGCTCCTCCAGCCCCCACGACGCCAGCCGGCGTGCGGCCATCACCCGGGCGCGGGCCACGACGGCCGGGTCCGCGGGCAGGTCCCATACCGCGACCTGTCCGGCCGCCAGGCTGCGGGTCCTGACCAGGAGCAGGGCCGCGTCGTCGGTGTAGGGCCTGCTGGGGGCCAGTTCGTCGACGACGCTGCGGCAGAGCTCGTCGAGCGGCAGGTCCCGTGTCCGCAGGACGCGGCCCAGTCCTTCCTTGCCCGCACCGGGCACGGCGATGAGGCCCTCGGTGTAGAAGGCCAGCACGGTGCCCTCCTCCAGGGGAACTTCGACGGACTCGAAGGGCAGTCCGCCGATGCCCAGAGCCGGGCCGGGCGGCAGTTCGGGGAACGCGACGGTTCCGTCCGGGGCGACGACTGCGGGCGCGAGGTGGCCGGCGCTCGCGAGGTCGCAGCGCAGACTGACGGGGTCGTAGACCGCGTACAGACAACTGGTGCCGACGGCCCCGGGGTTGGCCTCGCCGCCGAAGCCGGCCTCCCGCCCCTCCCGTGTCGCCTGGAGGACGAGGTCGTCCAGGTGGGCCAGGAGTTCCTCGGGCGACAGGTCGAGGTCCGCGAGGGTCCGTACGGCGGTACGGAGCTGGCCCATGGTCGCGGCGGCCTCGATGCCGTGCCCGGGCACCTCGCCGACGACGAGGGCGACGCGGGCTCCCGACAGGGGGATCACGTCGAACCAGTCGCCGCCGAGGCCGGAGAGTTCGTCCGCGGGACGGTAGAAGGAGGCGGCGTCGACGGCTTCCTGCTGCGGCACGCCGTGCGGCAGGAGGCTGCGCTGGAGGACGAGCGCGGCGGCCCGCTCGCGCGCGTAGCGGCGGGCGTTGTCCAGGCAGACGGCGGCGCGGGCGACGATCTCTTCCGCGAGCCGCAGGTCGTCCTCGTCGAACGCCTCGTCCCGCCGGGTGCGGAAGAACGTGGCCACGCCGAGGGTGACGCCCCGGGCCAGGATCGGCACGACCATGGCGGTGTGCGCCACGGGGTCGGTGGAGGGCCACCCCACGGAGTCGGCGGTCGATCGCGTGGCGGGCCGGGAGGCCGGTGGTGTGGCGGGTTCGCCGGTCGGCTGTGTGACGGACTCGGCGCTTGGCCGCGTGGCGGGTTCGCCGGTCGGCCGCGTGGCGGGTTCGGCGGTCGGTCCTGTCGTGGATTCGGCGGATGGGGGCGGTGCGGGCTCGACGGATGAGGGCTGTACGGGCTCGACGGATGAGGGCTGTACGGGGCCGGCCGAAGTGGGCTGTGCGGGCTCGGCGGATGCGGACCGTGCGGGGCCGGCCGAAGTGGGCTGTGCGGGCTCGGCCGCCACGGCCTGCCGCTCGGGGCCCGTAGCCGTGATCGATCCCGTACCGTCGCCGCGTGCCGGGCCCCTGGCCGGGAGTGCCGACTCCCTGTCGGCGGCGTCGAGTCGGGCGGTGAGCCAGGACCGGCCGTGGGCCAGGCAGCCGATCTGGGGGGACGACGGCAGATAGGCGCTCTCCTCCCCCGGCTCCACCACCGCCTCGGACACGCCCGCGCGCACCGTCTGGACCCCCGCGCGCACCAGCCGCACCCCGGTGGTCCCGGCGGTCGGCCCGGGGGACGGCTCGGCGCCCCGGATGACGGAGTCCAGCAGGTCGACGGCGACGAAGTCGGCGAGGCCGGGCACCGCCACATCGGAGAGGTCCTGGGCGGTCCCCATGACGTCCAGGCTGCGGCCGATGCGTTCGCTCGCCAGTGCCATCAGGGCGAGCCGGAGGCGCGCGCGGTAGCGGTCGGTGATGTCGACGACCGCGTAGCAGACCCCGAGGGGGCGGCCGTCGTCGTCCTCGAGCCGGATGAACGACATGGCATGGGCGTGGTCCCGGCCGGGAGCGGCCCGGGTGCGGCCCACGTGTTCGTACCCCGTGACCGGGTCGCCGGTCTCGAGGACCTGGCGCATCTTCGACTCGAGGAGCTCCGCGTTGAGGCCGGGCTGGATCTCCGCGAGCCGTCGGCCGCGGCGCTCGTCGGCGCGGCCTCCGCCGAAGTGCTCCAGCGCGGTGTTGGACCATACGCAGCGCAGCTCGGTGTCGACCAGGGCGAGCCCGACGGGGGCCTCGGTGACCATCCGTTCCAGCAGGGCGGGCCCCATGGTCCACTGGCGGGACCGTGCCGCTCCGGCGGCCACGGCCAGCCAGCGTGCCGGTGTCGCGTCCTCGGGCAGGGGCAGCAGGGTGACGTCGACGGCGATGTCACGGCCGTCACGGTGACGTGCCAGGAGGACGCCCGACCAGCCGCCGTCCGTCGTGCAGCTCTCCACGATGGCGGGCAGACGCGCGACCTCGTCCGGGGTGAGCAGGGACTCGACGTGCCGGCCGCGCAACTCCTCGGGCGAGTGGCCCAGGAGCCGCTCGGCGGCGTGCGGGCGGCCGATGACGACCCCGCCCCCGTCGAAGAGGAGGACGACGGAGTCCGTGACGCCGAACGCCGTCGCCTGCCCGGTGGTGTCTGTGTCCTCGGGTCTCCCCACGGCCGTCGGCTCCGTTCTCGGCTCCCACCCTGTTTTTCCCTTTTATCACACTGTGCGCTCTTCCTTCCGGGTGCTGCGCGGGCGTCACCCCTTCGGCGGACGGGGCGGGTTCCCGAGCGGCCGGAGAGGTTAGTCAGCACTCAAGGACCGACGACCCGGGAGGCGGGCACGTGACTCGACCGAAGATCCTCGTGGTGGGCGCCGGCTTCGCCGGGGTCGCCTGCGTGCGTCGACTCGAGCGGCGGCTGACCGCGAGGGAGGCGCAGATCTCGCTGCTCACGCCGTTCTCGTACCAGCTGTATCTGCCCCTGCTCCCCCAGGTGGCGGCCGGGGTCCTGACGCCTCAGTCGGTGGCGCTGTCACTGCGGCGGAGCGAGCGGCACCGGACGCGGATCATTCCGGGCGGCGCCGTCGGTGTGGACACGGCGGCGAAGGTCTGTGTCGTCCGGACGATCACGGGCGAGCTCGTGAACGAGACGTACGACCATCTGGTGCTGACGCCCGGCAGCGTGACGCGCACCTTCGACATCCCCGGTCTGAGCGAGCATGCGCAGGGGATGAAGACGCTCGCCGAGGCGGTGTACATCCGCGACCACGTCATCGCCCAGCTCGATCTCGCCGACGCGGGCCAGGACGAGGCCGAGCGGGCCGCACGGCTGCGGTTCGTGGTGGTGGGCGGCGGATACGCGGGTACGGAGACGGCCGCCTGTCTGCAGCGCCTCACGCACAACGCCGTCAAGCGGTATCCGCGCCTCGACCCGAAGCTCATCAAGTGGCATCTGGTGGACCTGGCCCCCAAACTCATGCCCGAGCTCGGCGACAGGCTCGGCGGCGCGGCGCTGGAGATCCTGCGCCGGCGCGGGATCGAGGTCTCGCTCGGCGTCTCGGTCTCCTCCGTGGACGACGACGCGGTGACGCTCACCGACGGCCGGGTGCTGCCGAGCCGGACGCTGATCTGGACCGCCGGGGTGGCCGCCAGCCCGCTGATCGGCACGCTGGGCGCGGAGACGCTGCGGGGTCGCCTCGTGGTGACGCCGGACATGGTCGTGCCCGGCCTGGACGGGGTGCACGCCCTGGGCGACGCCGCGGCCGTGCCGGACCTGGCCAAGAACGAGGACGGGGCGATCTGTCCGCCGACCGCGCAGCACGCCCATCGACAGGGCAAGCAGGTCGCCGACAACATCGTGGCGACCCTGCGGGGGGAGCCGACGTACCCGTACTTCCACCGGGATCTCGGCCTGGTGGTGGATCTGGGCGGGCGGGACGCGGTCTCGAAGCCGCTCGGCGTGGAGCTGCACGGTACGCCGGCGCAGGCGGTCGCCCGCGCGTACCACTGGGCCGCGCTGCGGACCCAGGTGGCCAAGGCGCGCGTGATGACGAACTGGCTGCTCAACGCCGTGGCCGGCGACGACTTCGTCCGTACGGGGTTCCTGGCGTCCCGGTCCGGAACCCTGGCCGACTTCGAGTACACCGACGCCTACCTCACCCCTGAACAGGTCCGGGAGCACACCTCGGCTCTGCGCGCTCAAGGCTGAGGCCGCGGCGCCGCCGGCCCGGGCGGGCCCCAGCGGCCACCGTGAGCGCGAGGGCCGTGAGGAGCGCGCTCGCCCAGAGGGGCGCGCGGTAGCCGAGGCCGGCATCGATCACGGCGCCGCCGAGCCAAGGACCCACCGCGGCGCCCACGTTGAGCGCGGCCACGGCGAACGCCCCGGACAGGGTGGGCGCCCCGGCGGCCGCGTGGAGCGCCCGCGCGATCAGCGTGGAGCCGAGGGCGAACGACAGGGCGCCCAGGCCGAGGACCAGCGCGATCGTCGGAGCGGCGCTCCCGGCGGTCAGCGCGAACACGCTCCAGCCGGCCGTCGCGGCCACGGCGCAGCCGGCGAGCAGCCCCGTCGGGTGCGCATCGGTGAACCGGCCGGCGAGCACGACCCCGGCGAAGGAGCCGACACCGAACAGGGCGAGCAGGGCGGGGACCCAGGCGGGGGCGAGTCCGGTGACGCCGGTGACGACAGGGGCGAGGTAGGTGAACCCGCAGAACATGGCGCCGTTGGCGAGGGCGCAGATCAACAACGTCACCAGCAGCCGAGGGCTGCGCAGGGCCCGCAGTTCGGCGGACGCGCCGAAGCGGGCGGAGGAGTCGGCCCCGCCGGCCGGGACCGAGCGGACGATCGCGGCGAGCGCCGGTGCGGAGAGCAGAGCCACGGCCCAGAACGCCGTACGCCATCCCCACAGTTGACCGAGCAGCGCGCCACCGGGGACGCCCACGACACAGGCGAGCGTGGTCCCGCCGAGCAGGACGGAGGTCGCTCGCCCCCGGGACTCGGGCCCGACCATGGATGTGGCCGCCACGAGCGCCACCGCGAGGAATCCCGCGTTGGCCAGGGCTCCGATCACGCGGGTGGCGAGGAGGACGCCGAAGTGCGGTGTGAGGGCGCCGAGGACATGGACGAGCAGGAAGGTGCCGAGGAGGACGGCCAGCGCGTTCCGCCGCGGCCAGCGCCGGGCCAGGAGGGCCGTCAGGGGCGCTCCCACGATCATTCCGACCGCGAACGCGGAGGTCAGCGAGCCCGCGGCCGGGATCGAGACATCGAGGTCGGCGGCGATGTCCGGCAGCAGGCCGGAGAGCATGAACTCGGACGTGCCCTGGGCGAAGACGGCCAGTCCGAGCAGGTAGAGAGCGAAGGGCATCGAGAGACTCCACAACCGAGCAGCAGCGTGAGCCGTACCCGTCGCCGGATGGCGGGGATACGGCGGGCAGGCGCGATCACCGCGCGCAGAGGACGGGAGAGCCGCTGCGGGGACGGCCGTCTCCCACGGCGCCGGTCCGATGGGCCGCGGTCACGCTCCCGCCCAGCACGGGCACGGCCTCAGGGGCCGGGGTGCTTCAGCGGGAGGACACGGGGAGCCACCGGAGGGCCGGTGGCCGGAGTCTGTCCGACTCGGGGCTCGACATGGCGCCACCGTACGCAACCCGGCCGCGCACGGTCCACTCGGTTTCGGCCGCGGCGCCGGTGGGTCAGAGCCAGCCGTTGCGGCGGAAGCTGCGGTGGAGGAGGACGCAGGCGGTGGCCATCGCGGCGACGACGATGGGATAGCCGTAGGTCCAGCGGAGTTCCGGCATGTGATCGAAGTTCATTCCGTACACCCCGCAGACCATCGTCGGGACGGCGATGATCGCCGCCCATGCCGTGATCTTGCGCATGTCCTCGTTCTGGGCGACGGTCACCTGCGCCAGATGCGCCTGGAGGATCGAGTCGAGCAGGGCGTCGAAGGACGTGATCTGTTCCGTGACCCGGGAGAGGTGGTCGGCGACGTCACGGAAGTACGGCTGTATGTCCGGGCCGACGAGTGCCAGCGGCTGCGCCGCGAGGGTCTGCAGCGGGCGGTCGAGAGGGGTCACCGCCCGCTTGAGTTCGAGCAGTTCCCGCTTCAGCTGGTAGACGCGACCGGCGTCGCCGCGGGACGACTGCTCGCTGAAGACGGCCGTCTCGACCGCGTCGATGTCGTTCTGCACAGCGTCGGCGACCGCGAGGTAGTCGTCCACCACGTGGTCGGCGATGGCATGCAGGACGGCCGCGGGCCCCTTGGCGAGCTGTTCGGGCTCCGCCTCCAGCGCCTCGCGCAGCGGGCCGAGCGAGCCGTGCATGCCGTGCCGGACGGTGATGACGAAGTCGGAACCGGTGAAGACCATGAGCTCGCCCGTGTCGACGACCTCGCTGGTGGCGGTGAGCTCCTCGTGCTCCACGTAGCGGACCGTCTTGAAGACGGCGAAGAGCGTCTGGTCGTACCGCTCCACCTTCGGCCGCTGATGGGCGTGTACGGCGTCCTCGACGGCCAACGGATGCAGCCCGAAGAGCTCGGCGAGTCCGGCGAACTCCTCGACGGACGGCTCGTGCAGCCCGATCCAGACGAACCCGTCGCCGGACTTGCGTACCCGCCGGACCGCCTCTTCCGCGGGGCAGGGACCCCGCTGCCGCGCCCCGTCCTCGTACACCACGCAGTTGACGACAGCGGTCCCCAGCGGTGAGCGTGCCGGGTGGCTGAGGTCGACGGTGCGGCGGTAGGCGCGGCGGACGGTGCGCCGGAGGTTGCGGATGATGGGCACGTGGGGCTCCTCAGGACGATCAGCGGTCAGTGTGCCATCCACCGACCGTGAGCGGGACTCCTGACAAATGTCACAGGGTTCCTGTGCACAAGATCCTCCCGAGGGTGGAGGGCGGGCCGGGCGGCCGAGACGAGGATGAATCCACCGCATTCAACGAGGGAAGCAGGATCCACCCATGTCTTCGTCCCGCAGGGCCCGACTTTCGTCCGTCGCCGCGGCCACCCTGATAGCACTCTCCGCCTCGGCGTTACCGGCACAGGCCGTCGCCGCCGAGCCCGGCTCGCCCACGGCCGCGTCCCCCGCCGCGGCCGCCCTCACCGGCCACGGCCTCGACCGCGCGGCGCTCCGCGGCTCGCTCGAAGCCTTCCACAAAGCGGGGATGTACGGCGCCTATTCGGCGGTCCGCGACGGTTCCGCGCAGTGGCGGGGAGCCACCGGCTTCGCCGACGTCGACACCCGTCGCCCCGCGCGGCCGGACTTCGAGCACCGGGTCGGCAGCATCACCAAGACCTTCACGGCCGTCGCCGTCCTTCAGCAGGTCGGCGCCGGACGCATCGACCTGGACGCTCCCGTCGGCCGCTACCTTCCCGACGTCGTGCCCGGCGAGCGAGGCCGACAGGTGACCGTACGGATGCTGCTCAACCACACCAGCGGCATCGCCGACTACGTCCTGCCCGCCTTCCCCGGCATCCTCGAGAACCCCGGCAAGACCCTCGACGAGAACCGGCTGCGTCGGATGGCCCCCGAGGAACTCGCCCGCCTGGGCCTTGCGGCCCCGCCCGTCGTGCAGCCCGGGAAGCACTCGTACTCCAACACCAACTACATCCTGGCGGGGATGATCCTGGAGCGCGTCACGGGCCAGAAGGCAGAGGCGTACATCACCAGGAACGTCATCCGCAAGGCCGGCCTGCGGCACACGTACTTCCCGCGATCGGCGTCCATCCAGGGCCCGCACGCCAGGATGTACGAGTCGTTCTTCGGCCTGATCGACCCGCCCCGCGACTACAGCGTCTACGACATGTCGTGGGCCGGGACGGCCGGCGCCCTTGTCTCGACGACGGGCGACCTCAACGACTTCTACCGCGCACTGCTGAAGGGGCGGCTCCTCGGTGCGGCGGAGCTGCGCGCGATGAAGACCACCGTCCCGGCCTACGAGACGGAGGCGGGCGAAGAGCCGAGGATGCGCTACGGCCTGGGGATCTACACCCTGAAGATGCAAAGCGGCGGCTGGTACTGGGGGCATGACGGGGGCGTCTTCGGCGCCGGTACCTGGGCCCTGTCCACCGAGGACGGCCGTCGCCAGGTCGCCATCGGCTACAACCTGATGAAGTACCAGCGCTTCGACGAGCAGGGCCGTCCGCTTCCGGACCCCGTCACCGACGCGCTGTACGCCCACGTCGACGGGGCCCTGTCCGGCTCTCCCTCACCCGCCCGCGGTGATGCTCCCGCGTCCGCCCGTGGTGTGGCGCCGCAGCGTGCCGAGGCGCTGCCCGGCCTGCCGATCGGCCCGGACGCGATGCACCAGGCGTCCCTCCGGTAGGCGTGCTCCTTCCGAGAGTCGCGGGGGGGGGGGGGGGGGGGCGC
>NZ_JBHWBS010000149.1:0-6951 GCF_042735655.1 Streptomyces sp. NPDC059567
GCCACATCCCCGGGGGGGTGGTCCGGCGTCCCCCCCACACGCGCGGTGGCCGCCCCCCTCCCCGCGGTGGGGGGGGCGCGGTCGCGCTCCGTGTGCTGTGCTTCGGTGTCCATCGGGGGCAGAGCCTATCCGGCCACCCTGAGAATCATCGCTCCGAAGCCCCGCGCGATCGGTGAGCCGAGGCTCAGTTGTCGCGCTTCTCCTTGATCTTGGCAGCCTTGCCGCGCAGCTCACGCAGGTAGTAGAGCTTGGCGCGACGGACGTCACCGCGGCTCACGAGCTCGATCTTCTCGAAGATCGGGCTGTTCACCGGGAAGGTGCGCTCGACGCCGACGGAGAACGAGACCTTGCGGACCGTGAAGGTCTCGCTGACGCCCGAGCCCTGGCGGCGGATGACAACGCCCTTGAACTGCTGGATACGGGAGCGGTTGCCCTCGATGACGCGCACGTGGACGTTCACGGTGTCGCCGGGGCGGAAGGCGGGGAGGTCGGTGCGGAGCGAAGCCGCGTTGACCGAGTCGAGCAGGGAGGCCATGGTGGTCTCTTTCCTCGCTGATGCCACAGGTCATCAGCGGAACGTTCGAAAAGGAGATGGAGCGCCGGGTGTACCGGGCGGGCGTCGTCCCCCTGTGGCAGGGGCGCACGCCGGACACACAGCAGCGGCCTATTCTTCCACGGCGCCGGGCCTGCGCCAAAATCGGCCGCCGGGCTCCGGGGCCCAGCCCATCATGGAGAGGATCTCCCGGTCCTTCTTGTCGAAGGCGGCGGGGTCGCAGCGTTCGATCAGGTCGGGCCGGTTGGCCGCTGTGCGGCGGAACGCCTCGTCGCGGCGCCAGCGCGCGATCTTCCCGTGGTGCCCGCTGAGGAGTACGTCGGGAATGGCGCGGCCGCGCCACTCGGGGGGCTTGGTGTAGACGGGGCCTTCCAGGAGGTTGGCCATGGCCCCCGGGGCGAAGGAGTCGTCGCGGTGGGACTCGGCGTTGCCGAGGACGCCGGGCAGCAGTCGGGCCACGGCTTCGGTGATCACCAGGACGGCGGCCTCCCCGCCGGCGAGGACGTAGTCGCCGATGGAGACCTCGTACACCGGAATGCGGGTGGCGTACTCGTCCATGACGCGCCGGTCGATGCCTTCGTAGCGGGCCGGCGTGAAGATCAGCCAGGGGCGCTCGGAGAGCTCGACGGCGAGTTCCTGGGTGAAGGGGCGTCCACTGGGCGTGGGGACGACCAGGGCGGGGCCGTGGGCGCCCGCCTCGAAGCCGTCGGCGAGGGTCTGGTCGAGGGCGTCGCCCCAGGGCTCGGTCTTCATGACCATGCCGGGGCCGCCGCCGTAGGGGGTGTCGTCGACGGTGTTGTGCCGGTCGTAGGTCCACTCCCGCAGGTGGTGGACGTGGACGTCGAGCTGTCCACGCGCGCGTGCCTTGCCGACCAGGGAGACGTTCAGGGGTTCCAGGTACTCGGGGAAGATCGTGACGACGTCGAGCCTCATGCGCCGGCGTCCCCGGCAGAGGGCTTGTCCCCGGCGGAGTCCTCGTCCCGAGCGGAGTCCTCGTCCCGGGAGGAGACGATCTCGGCGCGGTCGTCGATGAGACCGGGCGGCGGGTCGATGACGGCCCGCTGCTCCTCCAGGTCGATGTCGGTGACGATCTCCTCGACGAAGGGGATCATCAGCTCGGTGCCGTCGGGCCGCTCGACGATGAAGAGGTCCTGGGACGGCAGGTGGGTGATCTCGGTGATCCGGCCGATCTCGGTGCCGTCCGCGAGTACGACGTCCAGGTCCATCAGCTGGTGGTCGTAGTACTCGTCCTCGCCCTCCGGCATCTCCTCGGGGTCGACGTCGGCGATCAGCAGGGTGTTGCGCAGGGCCTCGGCCGCGTTGCGGTCGCGTACGCCCTCGAAGCGGAGCAGCAGCCGTCCGCTGTGCACGCGGCCGGTCTCGATGGTCAAAGGCCCTGTGGAGGCCGGATCGGTGAGCAGGACCGCTCCGGGGCTGAGCCTCAGCTCGGGCTCGTCCGTCCGTACCTCGACGGTGACCTCGCCCTTGATGCCATGGGCGCGGCCGACCCGCGCGACTACCAGCTGCACGACTTCATTCTCTCCTGTCCGACGACGACGGGCCGGGGTGGACCCGAAGGCCCTCCCCGGCCCGTGCCGGTGTGTCCAACTTGCTCAGCGGACCTGGTCCACGTCGACGAGGTCGACGCGGATGCCACGGCCGCCGATGGCGCCCACGACGGTTCGCAGCGCACGCGCGGTGCGGCCGTTGCGGCCGATCACCTTGCCGAGGTCGTCGGGGTGGACCCGAACCTCGAGCACGCGGCCGCGGCGCAGGTTGCGCGAGGCGACCTGCACTTCGTCAGGGTTGTCGACGATGCCCTTCACGAGGTGCTCGAGAGCCTCCTCGAGCACGATCAGGCCTCGGTCGACTCGGTGGACGCGGCCTCGGCCTCGTCCGCCTTCTTGTCGGCCTTCTTCGCCTTCGGGGTGATGGCCTCACCCTTGGCGTCGTCGCCCTCGAGGGTCTTGGCGAACGCGTCGAAGGAGGCGCGCTTGTCCTCCTTCGTCGCCGGCTGCAGCAGCGGCGCCGGGGCCGGCAGGCCCTTGTGCTTCTGCCAGTCGCCGGTGAGCTTCAGGATGGCGAGGACCGGCTCGGTCGGCTGGGCGCCGACGGACAGCCAGTACTGCGCGCGGTCCGAGTCGACCTCGATCTTCGACGGGTTGTACGTCGGGTGGTACAGACCGATCTCCTCGATCGCACGACCGTCCCGGCGGGTGCGGGAGTCGGCGACGACGATGCGGTAGTGCGGCTGGCGAATCTTGCCGAGGCGCTTGAGCTTGATCTTGACTGCCACTGGAGTGGTGTCTCCTGGTCTTGACGTGGTTGGGCACATGAGATGCCACGTGGGGTTGCGGTACTCGGGTGCCCGATGGACGCGTCAGCCGGAGGAGAGAGGGGTCCTATGCGACTGTCGAGTACAGCTAGCCATTGTGCCACACGCCTGTGGCACGCCGGACCGGGCGCACACCCCGGCTCAGCTCGCCGCCCCCACCGTTTCCGGGATGCGGAAGGGCTTGCCGCAGCCGCCGCAGACGATGGGCGCCTGGGCGAGGACGGACGGGACCACGCGGACGTTGCGGCCGCAGTCGCAGACGGCCTTCACGCGGACGCCGCCGCCCGAGGAGCCGTGGCGCGCGGCCGGGCCCCGGAAGGAGCGCTTGGTGTCCGCGGCCGTCGCGACGGTGTGGGCCTTGAGGGCGCGCTGGAGCCGCTCCATCGTGGGCCGGTACCGCCGCTTCGCCTCGGGGTTGAGCGTGACCAGGGAGAAGCCGCTGCTGGCGTGCGGCTCCTCGGGGTGGTCGAGGCCCATCTCCTCGGCGATGGCCAGGAATCTGCGGTTGTGGTAGCGGCCGGCGCGTGAGGTGTCGCGGACTCCTCGGGCGGCGGCGATGCCGTGGACTGCCTCGTGGAGCAGTCGCTCGAAGGAGAGCTCGGCGCCGCAGGCGGACGAGGACTCTCCGATCAGGGACTCGGGCGCGGCAAGATCCGGCAGTTCGGGGTGGTGCCGCTGAATGTCGGCCCACGCCTGTGCCAGCTCTGCGGCGAGAACAGGTGGTGTCGTGCTCACGTCGCGTACAACGAGCCGAAGTGCTCCCGGGTTCCATTCCGGGGCATCCCAAATAATTTGCACGTACCCGTCAGTTGCCGTTCATGCGTCCGGACGAGGGTCAGTGCGCCGATCTGCGGAGAAGGCTCGCAGGTCGCGGCAAGGTGGTGCGTAGTGGCGCATACGCGTCGGCGCGTATGCGGTGGCCCATGTGCCCCGGGGGCGGACGCGGCCCGACGCGGGGACAGTACCGGCTCCGGATGCAAGGCGGCGCACCGGCCCTGCCCCGAAGGGGAAGTGGTCCGGCGCGAGCACTGGACGCGGGGACGGATGCGCAGTTCCCTGGCATACGGGGGGATGCGGGCGCACGTACACGGGGGCTGTCGACCAGGCACTGATTGGGGCGCTTTCCATGACACCTACGCTCGTCCGGCACGATCCCGCGCGCGACTGGGCCGAGATCCAGGAGCGCATGCTCGTGCCGCTCTACGAGGCGGTGTACGACCGTCTCGACGTGGGCCGCGGCTCGCGGGTCCTGGGGCTCGGCTGCGGTTCGGGGCTCGCACTGCTGATGGCGGCCTCCCGGGGGGCCGCCGCCACCGGCGTGGACCGGGACCACGCGCGCGTGGAGCTGGCGAGAGAGCGGCTGCCGGAGGGGTCGGGGCACGCGGTTGTCGAGGGGGACCCGGTCGACGCGTGGGCCGTCGAGGGTGCGCCGTACGACGTGATCACGGCCTTCCACGCGTCGGCCGGGCTCGGCCGGACGCTGGCGGACGTCACTCCTCTGGCGCAACCGGGCACGGCGATCGTGCTGGCGGGCTGGGGGCCGCCCGAGCGGTGCGCGACGGCGTCGGTGCTGCGGGTCGCCGCCCGGCTGACGGGCTGGCGGCCGGCGCTCCGTGACGACCTGGAGGAGGTGGTGGCGCGGGCCGGTCTGAAGCCGGACGGATCGGGCCGGGTGTCGTGCCCGTTCGGGTACGCGGACCAGGACAGTGCGGTGCGGGGGCTGCTGTCGACGGGCGAGTTCGACGCGGCGGTCCGGGCGACGGACCCGTCCCAGGTCGAGAAGGAGATCACGGAGGCGCTGGATCCGTACGTCCGCCGGGACGGGACGGTGTGGATGCCGAACGTCTTCCGCTACCTGATCGCCCGGGTGCCGTAGCCGACGGTCGGTCGCATGGGGCCGCCTCCCACCCGTCATGGTCGGCGCGCGGCTCGGCCCACGTGTTCGGGCGGGGTGCACGGTGTCCCCGCTCCCCCGGCGGCTACGACTCCTTCTTCAGACGCGTGATGCCGGCCGCCCGGTAGGCGGCGTCCTCCTCCAGGGTCTCGTTGGCCAGGAGGGCGGTCGCGAGGGCGTCGAGTCTGTCGCGGTTCTCGCGGAGTTGGCGGAGGGCGCTCTCGTAGCACTCGTCGACGATCCGGCGCATCTCGTCGGCGACCATGTCGAGCGTCGCGGGAGCCGCCGAGAGGCCGTACGCCTGTTGGGCGTCGCCGGGGATGGCGGTGAGGCGGCCGACGCGTTCGCTCATGCCCCAGCGGCCGGCCATGCCGCGGGCGATGTTGGTGACCTGTTCCAGGTCGCTCTCGGCGCCGGTGGTGGTGACCCCGAAGACGACCTGTTCGGCGGCCATGCCGCCGAGCGCGCCGATGATCCGGCCGCGGAGGTACTCCTCCGTGTAGGCGTACTTGTCGGAGTCGGGCGTCGAGAGGGTGACGCCGAGGGCGCGGCCGCGCGGCACGATGGTGATCTTGCGGACGGGGTCGGCGCCGGGCTGGAGCATTCCGAGCAGGGCGTGGCCGCTCTCGTGGTAGGCCGTGCGGCGCCGTTCCTCCTCGGGCATGACGAGGGGTCGTTCCGCGCCGAGCTGGACCTTTTCCAGGGCGTCGGAGATGTCGGACTGGGTGACGGCCTTCTGTTGTCGTTTGACGGCGAGGAGGGCGGCTTCGTTGGCGAGGTTGGCGAGCTCCGCGCCGGTCATGCCGGGGGTGGTGCGGGCGACCTGGACCAGGTCGACGTCCTGGGCGAGGGGGATCTCGCGGGTGTGGATCTTGAGGATGGCCTCGCGGCCGCCGCGGTCGGGCGGGTTGACGTGGACGATCCGGTCGAAGCGGCCGGGCCGGGTCAGCGCGGGGTCGAGGACGTCGGCGCGGTTGGTGGCGGCGAGGACGATGACGCCTTCGGAGCCGGTGAAGCCGTCCATCTCGGTGAGGATCTGGTTGAGGGTCTGCTCGCGTTCGTCGTGGCCGCCCATGCCCGAGCCGCCGCCGCGGGCGCGGCCGATGGTGTCGATCTCGTCGATGAAGATGATGGCGGGGGCGACCTTGCGGGCCTCGGCGAAGAGTTCCCGTACGCGGGAGGCGCCGACGCCGACGATCATCTCGATGAACTCCGATGCCGAGGCGGAGAAGAAGGGCACTCCCGCCTCGCCGGCGACCGCGCGTGCGAGGAGTGTCTTTCCGGTTCCGGGCGGGCCGGCGAGGAGGACGCCGCGTGGCATCTTGGCGCCCATCTCGCGGTAGGCGGCGGGGTTCTTGAGGAAGTCGACGACGTCGTTGAGTTCGCCTTCGACCTCGTCGATGCCTGCGACGTCCTCGAAGGTGGTGCGTGTGGCGCCGGGTTCGAGTTCGACGGGCTTGGGTGGGGCCTTGCGTCCGAGCATTCCGCCCGCGCCGCCGAGGCCGGAGCTCATGCGGCGGGCGATGAAGATCCACAGGACGACGAGCAGCAGCATGGGTGCGAGCGAGATGAGCAGGTTGGCGAGGAAGCTGCGTTCCTGGACGACGGGCTCGGCGGTGACGGTGACGCCCTTGGCGGTCAGTTCGTCCCAGAGGTTGTCGTCGGCGAAGGCGGGCCGTTGGGTGACGAACTTGGTGTAGTCGCCCTTGTCGCCGTTGGGGAGGGGCTGTTTGTTCTTCAGCTCGCCCTGGATGGCGTCGCCCTTGGAGTAGATCTTGGTGACGTTGCCGGCGGTGACCTGTTTGCTGAACTCGGTGTACGAGATCGTCGGCTCGTCGCCCCGGTTGAAGAACGACAGGACGAGGTTGGCGATCAGGTAGACGATCAGGGCGGTGAGGATGAGCCCTCCCCAGCCGCCGGGCATCTTCCGCTTGGGCGGCGCGGGCGGCGGGGCGCCTTCCGAGCGCCAGGGCTGGTCGGTCCGGTCGCGAGGGGGTACGGGGTTGGCCACGCTGCTCTCCTCAAGCCGACGTCAGGCCTCATTATTCGAGAACCGGATCAATGCGGCATTACGGGCATGGCGTGGGTATGAAGAGGGGCGGGGGGGGGGGGGGGGGTGGAGCGCCGCGCCCCGCGCGCGCGCGCTCCGGGCACACACAAACAACAAAA
>NZ_JBHWBS010000149.1:6961-11049 GCF_042735655.1 Streptomyces sp. NPDC059567
GCCCGGCCCCGTGAGCGTGCGTCAGTCGACGCCGTTGCGGCGGTACGGCTGTCAGCCCATGAACTTCTTGAACTCGTCCGGGAGCTCGAAGTCCTGCGGGCCCTGCCCGGCCGACGGGAGCCCGAAGGCGCCGCCCTGCTGGGCCTGCTCGCGGCGGGCCGCGGCGGCCTCCTCCTCGGCCTTGCGCTTCATCGGGTTGCCGCTCTTGCGCTTGCCCTTGGCCTGCTTGATCTGCTTCTTCTGCCGGCCGGGGCCGCCACCCATGCCGGGCATCCCGGGCATACCCGGCATCCCGCCGCCCTGGGCCATGCGGGACATCATCTTGCGGGCCTCGAAGAACCGCTCGACCAGGCCCTTGACCGCGCTGACCTCGACGCCGGAACCCTTGGCGATACGGGCGCGGCGCGAGCCGTTGATGATGGTCGGGTCATGGCGCTCGCCCGGGGTCATCGACTTGATGATCGCGGCCGTGCGGTCGACGTCCCGCTCGTCGATGTTGTTGATCTGCTCCTTCATCTGCGCCATGCCGGGCAGCATTCCGAGGAGCTTGCTGATGGAGCCCATCTTGCGGACCTGCTCCATCTGGGCCAGGAAGTCGTCGAGCGTGAACTCCTGCCCCTTCTTGGACGCCAGCTTGGAGGCCATCTTGGCGGCCTCTTCCTGGCTGAAGGTCTGCTCGGCCTTCTCGATCAGGGAGAGCATGTCGCCCATGCCGAGGATGCGGGACGCCATGCGGTCCGGGTGGAACGCGTCGAACTCGTCCAGCTTCTCGCCGTTGGAGGCGAACATGATCTGGCGGCCGGTGACGTGCGCGATGGAGAGCGCGGCACCGCCTCGGGCGTCGCCGTCGAGCTTGGAGAGCACGACACCGTCGAAGCCGACGCCGTCGCGGAAGGCCTCGGCGGTGTTGACCGCGTCCTGACCGATCATGGCGTCGACGACGAAGAGGACCTCGTCGGGGCTGACGGCGTCGCGGATGTCCGCGGCCTGCTGCATCAGCTCCTGGTCGATGCCGAGGCGGCCGGCGGTGTCGACGATGACGACGTCGTACATCTTGGTCCGCGCGTACTCGATCGAGTCCTTCGCGACCTGGACCGGGTCACCGACGCCGTTGCCCGGCTGCGGGCCGTAGAACGCCACGCCCGCGCGCTCGGCGACGACACCGAGCTGGGTGACGGCGTTGGGGCGCTGGAGGTCACAGGCGACGAGCAGCGGGGAGTGGCCCTGGGCCTTGAGCCAGAGGCCGAGCTTTCCGGCGAGGGTGGTCTTACCGGCACCCTGGAGACCGGCGAGCATGATCACGGTCGGCGCGGTCTTGGCGAACCGCAGGCGGCGGGTCTCGCCGCCGAGGATGCCGATGAGCTCCTCGTTGACGATCTTGATGACCTGCTGGGCGGGGTTCAGCGCCTGGGAGACCTCGGCGCCGGTGGCCCGCTCCTTGACCTGCTTGATGAACGCCCGGACGACGGGCAGGGCGACGTCCGCCTCGAGGAGGGCGATACGGATCTCGCGCGCGGTGGCGTCGATGTCCGCCTCGGACAGGCGCCCCTTGCCCCGGAGATTCTTGAATGTCGCTGCAAGGCGGTCGGAGAGGGTATCGAACACGGCGGTCGCGGATCCTCGGTGTCGGGGGCGGGCGGACGGATTGCCCTCCAGGGTATCTGCCCGGTCGAAGTGCGTGCCCCCGCCCGTCGAAACGGACGGGGGCGGGACGCTCTCACCGCAGTGCGCCCTCCAGGGCCCGGGCCAGGTCGGAGGCCTCCTCGTCGGGCAGGAGCGAGCCGTCGGGGCGGGTCACGTAGAGGGTGTCCACGGCGTTGGCGCCCAGGGTGGAGACGTGGGCGCTCCTGACCCGGACGTCGGCGCCCTCCAGGGCCCGGCCGATGCGGTGCAGCAGGCCGGGGGCGTCCTGGGCGCGGACCTCGATGACGGTGGCGAGCCGGGAGCCGGCGGCGGCGACGGTGACGCGGGGCGGTGGGGCGGTGACTCCGCGTCGCCGCGGGTAGGCGGCCTCGCGTTCGGCCAGCCGTGCGCGGATGTCCAGGCTGCCGTCGAGGGTGCGTACGAGGTCGGCGCGGAGCCGGGCGGCCTGGGGCAGGGATCCGTACTCGGCGGCGACGCGCCAGTTCAGTACGAGGACGGCGCCGGGGCCGAGCTCGGTGGGGAGCTCGATGGCGCGCAGGTCGGCTGCGCGGACGGTCAGCCGGTGCAGGGCGAGGACGCCGGCGACGGCGGGCAGGACGCCCGGCTGGTCGGGCAGGGCGATGAGGAGTTCGACGCCGACGGGTTCCGGTTCGCCGTCCTGGGGCGCGGTCTCCGGCTGGGCGTGGAGGGCGAGGACGGGCTCACCGGTGCGCAGTGCCTCGATCGCGAGGCGTTCCTGCTCCGCGCTCGGAGCTGCGGGCTCCGGTTCCGGTTCGGGCTCTCCGGCGAGGACGGCGCCGACGCGTTTGACGAGGTCGGCGACGAGCGAGGCGCGCCAGGAGGACCAGGCTGCCGGTCCGGTGGCGAGCGCGTCGGCCTCGGTGAGGGCGTGCAGCAGTTCCAGGGCGCCCTGTGTGCCGACGGCGGTGGCGACGGACCGGACGGTGGCGGGGTCGTCGAGGTCGCGCCGGGTGGCGGTCTCGACGAGCAGGAGATGGTGGCGTACGACGGTGGCGATGACGGCGACGTCGGCGCGGTCGAACCCGATGCGGGTGGCGACGTCCCGGGCGATGGTCTCGCCCGCCACGGAGTGGTCGCCGGGCCAGCCCTTGCCGATGTCGTGCAGGAGCGCGGCGACCAGCAGCAGGTCGGGCCGGCCGACGCGGCGGGTGAGCGAGGACGCGCGGACGGCGGTCTCGACGAGGTGCCGGTCGACGGTCCAGGTGTGGACGGGGTTGCGCTGCGGGCGGCAGCGGACGCGTTCCCAGTCCGGCAGGAGCCGGGTGATCAGCCCTTCGGCTTCCAGTGCCTCCCAGACGGGCACGGTCGGTTCCCCGGCGCCGAGCAGGGTGACCAGTTCCTCGCGTGCCTCGGCGGGCCAGGGCACCGGCAGCGGTTTGGCGGTGGCCGCGAGCCTGCGTACGGCGTGCAGGGAGAGGGGCAGTCCGGACTGGGCGGCCGCGGCGGCGGCGCGCAGGGGCAGTACGGAGTCCCGTTCGGGTTTGGCGCTGAGGGCGAGGACGACCTCGCCGTCCATCTCCACCACGCCTTCGGCGAGGGGGGTGCGTTCGACGGGCGGCTTCGCGCCGGTCCGGCCGCCCAGGATGGTGCGCAGCCGGGGTCGGGCGGAGCGGGCCTTGAGGACGCGGTTGACCTCGCGCCAGGTGACGTCGGTGGCGTACGAGATGATCCGCGCGGACTCGTACACCTCGCGCAGCAGGGTGTCGGCGTCGAGGAGGCCCAGCTCTTCGGCGACGGCGTCCTGTTCCTGGAGGGCGAGCCGGTCGGTGGCCCGGCCGGTGGCCAGGTGCAGGGCGTCGCGGGCGTCGAGGAGGCGGCGGCGGGCGCCGTCGAGGCCCTCGCGCGGGGCGTCGGCGAGCCAGGAGGCGGCGACGGCGCGCAGGACCTGGGCGTCGCGGAGCCCTCCCCTGGCCTCTTTCAGGTCGGGTTCGAGGAGGAACTGCAGCTCCCCCATGCGCTCGGCCCGCTCGCGGCACAGCGCGTCGAGTTCGGGGAGCCGCTTGGGTGCCTGGTTGCGCCAGTCGGCGAGGATGGCGGTCCGCAGTCCGGCGACGAGTCCGTGGTCGCCGGCGACGGCCCGGGCGTCGAGGAGGCCGAGCTGGACCTTGAGGTCGTCCCCGGCGGTCTTGCGCGCCTCGGCGGGGGTGCGTACGGAGTGGTCCAGGGCGAGGCCCAGGTCCCAGACGGGATACCAGATCCGGTCGGCGAGGGTGGCGACGGTGCCCGCGTCGGCGGTTCCGTCGTGCAGGAGCAGCAGGTCGAGGTCGCTGCGTGGGGAGAGTTCACCGCGCCCGTAGCCGCCGACGGCGACGAGCGCCACCCCTCGTGGCGGCTGGGCGGCGGTGAACAGTCCGGTCAGCCAGTCGTCGGTGAGCCGGGCCAGGGCGGCACGGCGCGGCGGCCCGGACTGCGCCTTCTCGGTG
>NZ_JBHWBS010000150.1:0-10870 GCF_042735655.1 Streptomyces sp. NPDC059567
GCGGAACGACTGCCTCCGGCGCCGCGATCCGGCTAGTTCTCCTCGTCCGGGGAGTCCGCCCCGGCATCGTCCGGAATGGTCGGTTCCGGCTGCTCGGGCAGCTCGGCGGCGAGCGCCGCCGCGGCCTGGACGAGGGGAAGAGCGAGCATGGCCCCGGTTCCCTCACCCACGGAGACGCCGTGGTCGAGCAGCGGGTTGAGTGCCATCCGGTCCAGCGCCTTCGCCTGCGCCGGCTCACCGCTGACCTGACCCGCCAGCCACCAGTCCGGCGCCCGGAACGCCGCCCGCTGCGCCACCAGCGCACAGGCCGCGCCCACCACACCGTCCAGGATCACCGGCATCCGGCGCACCGCGCTCTGCAGCAGGAAGCCCGTCATCGCCGCCAGGTCCGCCCCGCCGACCGCCGCGAGCAGTTCCAGCTGGTCGCCCAGGACCGGCCGGGCGCGCCGCAGCGAGTCCCGGACCGCCGCGCACTTGCGCATCCACGCCAGGTCGTCGATCCCGGCTCCGCCCCGGCCGGTCACGACGGAGGCGTCCGTCCCGCACAGGGCCGCGATCAGCGTCGAGGCCGGCGTCGTACCGCCCACGCTCAGATCGCCGAGCACGACCAGATCCGTGCCCGAATCGGCCTCCTCGTCGGCGATCGCCATGCCCAGCCGTACCGCCGCCTCGGTCTCCTCCGTGGTCAGCGCGTTCTCGATGTCGATCCGGCCGCTGCCGCGCCGCACCCGGTGGCGGACCACCTCGGCGGGCAGCAGCTCCGGCTCGCAGTCCAGACCGGCGTCGACCACCCGCACCGGGACGTTCGCCGCGCGGGCGAGCACCGCCACCGGGCTCGCGCCGTCGAGGACCGAGCGGACCAGCTCGTGCGCGGTGCCGGCCGGACGGCCGGACACCCCGAGCGAGGCCACCCCGTGATCGCCCGCGAAGAGCACCACGCGCGGCTGCTCGATCGCCCGCACCTTGACCGAACCCTGAGCCGCCGAGAGCCACTCGCCGAGTTCGTCGAGCCGGCCGAGCGCACCGGGCGGGACGATCAACCGCTCCCGGCGTTCCTCGGCGTCACGCCGCACCCCGCCGTCGGGGCGCTCGATCAGATCGGAGAAGTCGTCCAGGTTCAAGGCTCTTCCTTGTGACATCGGCGGTGGCCATCGGTGATCGCACCCTACCCGCGCAGCACCAGAGCCTGTCCCGCTACGACGAGGAGTACCTGCTCGCACTCGTCGCCGAAGGCCGCGTTCAGCCGGCCCAGCTCGTCCCGGAAACGCCGCCCCGCCGCGGTGGCGGGCACGACCCCCGAGCCCACCTCGTTGGTGACGGCGACGACCGTACGGGACGTGGCCCGCACCGCCGCCACCAGCTCCTCGACCCGCTTCCGCAGAGCCTCCTGCCCGCCGCCCGCCCACCGTTCGTCGTCCCAGGCCCCCACCTGGTCCATGGCGTCCGTCAGCCACAGCGACAGACAGTCGATCAGCAGCGCCGGGCCCTCGGCCTCCGCGAGGAGCGGTACGAGGTCGCAGGTCTCGGTCGTACGCCAGGAGCCGGGCCGCCGGTCCCGGTGCAGGGCCACCCGCTGCGCCCACTCCGGGTCGCCCTGCCGGGGACCGGAGGTCGCCACGTACAGCACCTCGGGGAACGTCTCCAGGCGCCGCTCGGCCTCCACCGACTTGCCCGACCGGGCCCCGCCGGTCACCAGCGTCCGGCGCGGGACGTCCGGTACGGCGTGGTACTCGCCGACGTACAGCGTCGTGCCGTCCGGCACCGTCCGCGCCCCGGCCGCCGCGAGCCGCCGGTCCAGTTCCGCACCGCCCGGCACGTCGTGGTCGAGATGGACGGCGATCACCTCGGTGCTCGCGGAGACGGCCCCGGTCGTCCGCATCCGGGCCAGCGCGTCCGGGCGGCCCGTGGCGTCCATGACGACCATGTCGTACGGACGGCGGTGATCGTCGGTCAGACCGGCGGGGGAGCCGCCCGGCGGCAGATAGAGCAGCCGCTCGCCCTCCGGCGACGTCACCTCGTACCCCGTACCGGGGGAGTCCATCGGCACGGCCCGCACCCGGTGTCCGCTGATCAGCGTCAACTCCCGTCCGTCCGGCACCCGTCCCGCGGACGGCAGCCCGGCCGGCACCTCCACGGCCGGTCCGTCGTGCGGGTGTGTCAGCAGCACCTGCCGGACACCGACCAGCGAATGCCCCGCGCGGGCGGCGGCCAGCGCGGCCCCCGGCGTCAGGTCGAGGAGCAGCGCCTCGTCCACGAGCAGCGCGGTGGCGGCCCGCGCCCGGTCACCGCGGGAGGTCGCGCACATGGCGCAGGGGCAGTCGGGGCGCGGGAGCCCGAGGGGGGCGCCGGTGCCGAGCAGAGTCAGTTCCACCCATTGATCCTCCCGCGTCACCGCGAGGGGTGCGCGCCCGGCTACGCTGCGGGCAGGAAACCGATCATCCGGTGAGCCTCAGGAGGCGGACATGGCATGGACGTGGCGGTTCGAGAAGTCCGACGGCACGGAGACCGCTCCCGCGGTGGAACCGGAGGACTGGACGACCCAGGGCGACGCCGAGTCCTGGATCGGTGAGGTCTGGAAGGACCTTCTGGAGGGCGGGGCGGACCAGGCCACGCTCTTCGAGGACGACACCAAGATCTACACGATGTCGCTGAACGCGGAGGCGTAGGACTCGGCGGGCGGCCGGTCCCTCCGCGGGCCCGGCCGCTCGCCGTCCCGCTCCCCGTGGGGCGCGGGACGCGCGGGGCGTCAGCCCCGGACACCGCACAGGTGGAGCAGCGCCGCTATCCGGCGGTACGGTTCCGTCCGCCCGGCGCGGTCCTCGGCGGCGAGCAGCCGCTCCAGCTCCTCGGCGGCCGGCAGGCCCACGTCGCCCGCCATCCCGTCGGTGAAGACCCGCACGCCGTACCAGGCATGCAGCGGTGCGGCGATCCCCGCCAGCGTCGACGTCAGCGCGTCGAGGCGGTCGGCCCGCACCTTGAATCCGTTGTCGTCGGTGTACGTGTCCGACTCGAAGCCGGTCAGCGCGCCCGACCAGTCCCCGGCCAGGCCGGGCCGCATGGACAGCGCGTCCGCGTTCCGCACCACCAGGGAGAGCAGACCGCCGGGGGCCAGCATCCGGGCGAGGCCCGCGAGCAGGGCGTCCGGCTCGTCCGCGTACATCAGGACACCGTGGCAGAGCACCACGTCGAAGCTGCCCGGCAGGAAGTGCACGCCGGTCTCACGGCCGTCGCCCTCGATCAGCCGGACCCGCTCACGGATCCCGGCCGGTTCGGTGGCCAGCGATTCCCGGGCGGCCTTGAGCAGCTCGGGATCGGCCTCCAGACCGGTCACCGTGTGACCCGCCCGGGCCAGCCGCAGGGCCTGGGTTCCCTGCCCCATGCCCGCGTCCAGGATCCGCAGCCGCTGCCCCACCGGGTAGCGGCCGGTTATCTGCTCGTCGAGCTGGCGCGCGATGAGCTCCTGACGGACGGTCTCGCGCAACCCCCCGTACCCGCTCGGCCACGGGGAGGCGGCGGGCAGCAGCGGACCGCTGCCCGCGCCGGAACCGGAGCCGTTCGTGCTCAGGGCCGCTCTCCGCGCTTGACCTGCGGCTTCGGCAGTCGCAGTCGGCGCATCTGGAGCGTACGCATCAGGCCGTAGGCCACGGCACCCCGCTTCGGCTCGTTCGGGAAGCGCTCGTTCAGCTGCTTCTTCAGACGGAGCCAGATGCCGATCGAGTCGATGACGATCATCACGATCACACCGAGCCAGAGCAGCAGCGAGATGTTCTGCAGCGCCGGGACGCGGATCATCGACAGGACGAGGATCACCACGGCCATCGGGAGGAAGAACTCCGCGATGGAGAAGCGCGAGTCGACGAAGTCGCGCACGAAGCGGCGGACCGGACCCTTGTCACGGGCCGGCAGGTAACGCTCGTCGCCGCTGGCCAGCGCCTCGCGCTGACGAGCCAGGTCGGTGCGGCGGGCCTCGCGCTGGCGCTTGGCGGCCTCCTTGCGGTCGGTCGGCACCGTCGCGGCGCGACGGCGCTGGGTCTGCGCCTCACTCCGCTTCGGGGTCGGGCGGCCCTTGGGGGCCTCAGGGTCGCGGGGCTGCTTGGAGAGGTCCGCCGTCACCTTGTCGGTGGGGGCCTTCTCTTCCTTGGAACGGCTACGGAACACATTCCCCAGAGTACGTGGTGGGGGGTGTGGACCCCAGTCCGGCCGGGAACGATCCGGTATCGGCCTGCGTCTGTGGGGGTACGCACGGACGACACGCACGCTTTCCCCGAGGTCCATCTACACCCTGGGCCTGAGGAAGCTCGCGCGTAGTCGTCCTTGGGGAGGAGCACATCCGGCCCCGAACAGTGCGGTAATGGAGGCAGGGACCGTACTGTGGATCCTGTTGGAGTGCTTGAGCCGAGTCCGTCAGAAGGGGGCGCGCGAAGCCCATGAGCGGTGTCATGAAGCGTATGGGGATGATCTTCCGCGCGAAGGCAAACAAGGCCCTCGACCGGGCCGAGGATCCGCGCGAGACCCTCGATTACTCCTACCAGAAGCAGCTGGAGCTCCTGCAGAAGGTCCGGCGGGGCGTCGCCGACGTGGCGACATCGCGCAAGCGGCTCGAACTGCAGCTGAACCAGCTCCAGGGCCAGTCCGCCAAGCTGGAGGACCAGGGCCGCAAGGCGCTGGCGCTCGGCCGTGAGGACCTGGCCCGCGAGGCGCTGTCCCGGCGGGCCGCGCTGCAGCAGCAGGTGAGCGACCTCGAGGTGCAGCACCAGACGCTGCAGGGCGAGGAGGAGAAGCTCACGCTGGCCGCGCAGCGGCTCCAGGCCAAGGTCGACGCCTTCCGTACGAAGAAGGAGACGATCAAGGCGACCTACACCGCCGCGCAGGCGCAGACCAGGATCGCCGAGTCGTTCTCCGGCATCTCGGAGGAGATGAGCGACGTCGGCGTGGCGATCCAGCGCGCCGAGGACAAGACGGCCCAGCTGCAGGCCCGGGCCGGTGCGATCGACGAGCTGCTCGCCTCGGGCGCGCTCGACGACCAGTCGGGCCTGGCCAAGGACGACATCCAGGCGGAGCTGGACCGGCTGTCCGGGGGCACGGACGTCGAGCTGGAGCTGCAGCGGATGAAGGCCGAGCTGGCCGGCGGGCCCTCGGACTCGAAGCAGGCGATCGAGGGCGGTACGGGAACGCCGCAGGACCAGGCCCAGAAGTCCTCCCACCCCAGGTTCGACAAGCAGTAAGGACGGCGCGTCATGATCGTAAGGATCATGGGGGAGGGCCAGTGGGAGCTGGCCGACAGTCACTTCGTCGAGCTGAACAAGCTGGACGACGAACTGCTCGCCGAGATGGAGTCGGGAGACGCCGACGGCTTCCGCCGGACGCTCTCGGCCCTGCTCGACGCGGTCCGCCGCCTCGGCGAACCCCTCCCCGACGACGCACTGGAACCCTCGGAACTGATTCTTCCGGAACCGGACGCGACGCTCGAAGAGGTCCGGGAGATGCTCTCCGACGACGGTCTGATCCCGGGCTGACGCCTCCGACAGCGACGGCAGCGCCCCGCCTCCCGCACAGGGAAGCGGGGCGCTGCCGTGTCCACCACCCCGTACCGTTGCTCCGTGACCTCCCTCGACAGCGGCTTCTCGCAGGCCCGGCACTGGCTGCGGGCACATCCCCTCGCCTTCGACGCCGGCCTCGCCCTCGCCGTGCTCGCCTGCATGGTCACGGGATCCTTCGCCGACCCCCACGGCAGCCCCAACGGGCCCACCTTCGGCGACCGCACCCCCGACGCCGCCGGCGTCCTCCTCATGGTGCTGGGCGCCGCCGCCCTCGTCCTGCGCCGACGCGACCCCCTCGCCGTCCTCGCCTTCACCGGCGGCGTCACCCTCGTCGAACTGATCACCGACGACCGTCCGGCCCCCGTCGCCATGAGCGCCGTCATCGCGCTCTACACCGTCGCCTCCCGCACCGACCGCCCCACCACCTGGCGCGTCGGACTGCTCACCATGGGCGTCCTGTCGGGCGCCTCGATGCTCTTCGGCCCCACGCCCTGGTACGCCCAGGAGAACCTCGGCGTCTTCGCCTGGGCCGGCATGGCCGCGGCCGCCGGCGACGCCGTCCGCAGCCGCCGCGCCTTCGTCGACGCCATACGGGAGCGGGCCGAGCGGGCCGAGCGGACCCGTGACGAGGAGGCCCGGCGCCGGGTCGCCGAGGAGCGCCTCCGGATCGCCCGCGACCTCCACGACGTCGTCGCCCACCACATTGCGCTGGTCAACGTCCAGGCCGGAGTCGCCTCCCACGTCATGGACAAGCGCCCCGACCAGGCCAAGGAAGCCCTCGCGCACGTCCGCGAGGCCAGCCGCTCCGCCCTCAACGAGCTGCGCGCCACGGTCGGCCTGCTCCGCCAGTCCGGCGACCCCGAGGCGCCCACCGAGCCCGCCCCCGGCCTCGCCGTCCTCGACGAGCTGCTCGCCACCTTCCGCAACGCGGGCCTCCCCGTGGAGCTCGTCCGCACGGACGACGACGCGGGGCTTCCGGCCGCCGTCGACCTCGCCGCGTACCGGATCATCCAGGAGGCGCTGACCAATGTGCAGAAGCATGCGGGCCCGGACGCCAAGGCCGAGGTGAGCGTCATCCGGGTCGGCCGGACCGTCGAGATCACCGTCCTCGACAACGGAGTGCCGCAGCCGGCGACGCCCGCCGACACCGGCGGGCACGGACTGATCGGCATGAGGGAGCGCGTCACCGCGCTCCGCGGCACGCTGACCGCGGCACCCCGCTACGGCGGCGGCTTCCGGGTCCAGGCGATACTGCCCGCAACGGCCCGTACGGGGGAGGACGCATGACCATCCGGGTGCTGCTCGCCGACGACCAGGCCCTGCTCCGCAGCGCCTTCAAGGTGCTCGTGGACTCCGAGCCGGACATGGAGGTCGTCGCCGAGGCCGCCGACGGGGCGCAGGCGGTCGCCCTCGCCCGGTCCACGGGGGCCGACGTCGTCCTGATGGACATCCGGATGCCCGGCACCGACGGGCTCGCCGCCACCCGCATGATCACCGCGGACCCGGAGCTGTCCGCCGTACGGATCGTCATGCTGACCACCTTCGAGGTCGACGAGTACGTCGTGCAGTCGCTCCGCGCCGGCGCCTCCGGCTTCCTCGGCAAGGGGGCGGAACCGGAGGAGCTGCTCAACGCCATCCGGATCGCCGCCGCCGGAGAGGCCCTGCTCTCGCCCGTGGCGACCAAGGGCCTGATCGCCAAGTTCCTCGCGCAGGGCGGCAGTTCGGACCCCGAGGACGGCGAGGACGCGCCGGCGTACTCCGAGCGCCTCGCCGCCCTCACCACCCGCGAGCGCGAGGTCCTCGTCCTCGTCGGCGGCGGCCACTCCAACGACGAGATCGCCGAACGCCTCGAGGTCAGCCCCCTCACGGTCAAGACGCACGTCAACCGGACCATGGCCAAGCTCGGCGCCCGCGACCGCGCCCAGCTGGTGGTCACGGCCTACGAGTCCGGCCTGGTACGTCCAAGGGTGGAGTGACGGAGTGCCCCGGCGTACTCCAGACGCGGTATGCGCGGGATAAGGAATTGGACCCGGGGCCGAGGATCCGGGGCTTCTCATGGCTGATGGTGTTAGCGGGCACCCCTGGATCGTCCTGGCGCCCGCCTGCCGAGTACGCCACAGAAGAGAGACCCCATGTCCTGGCTGTCCAGATTCAGCCTCGCGCAACGGGCCCTGATCGGGCTGATGTCCATCGTCGCCATCGTCTTCGGGGCGATCGCGATACCGCAGCTGAAGCAGCAACTGCTGCCCTCGATCGAGCTCCCGATGGTCTCGGTCCTCGCTCCCTACCAGGGCGCGTCGCCCGACGTGGTCGAGAAGCAGGTCGTCGAACCGCTCGAGAACACCATCAAGGCCGTCGACGGCATCAAGGGCGTGACCTCCACGGCCTCCGAGGGCAGCGCCGTCATCATGGCCACCTTCGACTACGGCGACGAGGGCACCAAGCAGCTCGTCGCCGACGTCCAGCAGGCCGTGAACCGGGCGCGCGCGGTGCTCCCCGACGACGTCGACCCGCAGGTCGTCGCCGGCTCGACGGACGACATCCCGACCGTCGTCCTCGCCGTCACCTCCGACAAGGACCAGCAGGCCCTCGCGGACCAGCTGGAGCGGACCGTCGTCCCGGCCCTGGAGGACATCGACGGCGTCGGCCAGGTCTCCATCGACGGCGTCCAGGACCTCCAGGTCTCCGTCACCCCCGACGAGAAGAAGCTCGCCGCGGCCGGGCTGAACTCCATGAAGCTCGCCCAGGCCCTCCAGGCGGGCGGCGCCACGGTCCCGGCCGGCTCGTTCTCCGAGGCCGGCAAGAGCCGTACGGTCCAGGTCGGCGGCGGCTTCACCTCGCTCCAGCAGATCCAGGACCTGCGCATCAAGCCCGACCAGGGCAAGGCCGTCCGCGTCGGCGACGTGGCCGCGGTGAAGCAGGAGGAGTCCTCCCGGGTCTCCATCACCCGTACCAACGGCAAGCCCAGCCTGGCGGTCCTGGCCACCATGGACAACGACGGCAGCGCCGTCGCCATCTCCGAGGCCGTCAAGGACAAGCTGCCCGAGCTCCGCGAGGACCTCGGCGCCGGCGCCGAGCTGACGGTCGTCTCCGACCAGGGCCCGGCCGTCTCCAAGTCGATCTCCGGCCTCACGACCGAGGGCGCGCTCGGCCTCGTCATGGCCGTCCTCGTGATCCTGGTCTTCCTGGCCTCGATCCGCTCGACGCTGGTCACCGCGGTCTCCATCCCGCTCTCGGTCGTCCTGGCCCTGATCGTGCTGTGGACCCGTGACCTCTCGCTCAACATGCTGACCCTGGGCGCCCTCACGATCGCGATCGGCCGGGTCGTCGACGACTCGATCGTGGTCCTGGAGAACATCAAGCGGCACCTCGGCTACGGTGAGGAGCGCCAGTCGGCGATCCTCACCGCGGTCCGCGAGGTCGCGGGCGCCGTGACCTCCTCGACCCTCACCACGGTCGCGGTCTTCCTGCCGATCGGTCTGGTCGGCGGCATGGTCGGCGAGCTGTTCGGCTCGTTCAGCCTGACCGTCACCGCCGCGCTGCTCGCCTCGCTCCTGGTCTCCCTCACCGTCGTCCCGGTCCTCTCGTACTGGTTCCTGCGCGCCCCCAAGGGCACGTCGGCGGACCCGGACGAGGCCCGGCGCCTCGCGGAGGAGAAGGAGAACAAGAGCCGCCTGCAGCGCCTGTACGTCCCGGTCCTGCGCTTCGCGACCCGTCGCCGCCTCACCAGCGTGGCGATCGCGATCGTCGTCCTGGTCGGCACCTTCGGCATGGCCCCGCTCCTGAAGACCAACTTCTTCGACCAGGGCGAGCAGGAGGTCATGAGCATCAAGCAGGAGCTTGCTCCCGGCACCAGCCTCGTGGCGGCCGACGAGGCCGCGCGGAAGGTGGAGAAGGTCCTTTCCTCCACCGAGGGCGTGAAGGACTACCAGGTCACGGTCGGCTCCTCGGGCTTCATGGCGGCCTTCGGTGGCGGTACGGGCGCCAACCAGGCCTCGTACCAGCTGACGCTGGAGGATTCGGCGTCGTACGAGAAGACGCGCGACGCCATCGACGAGGCCCTCGGCAAGCTCGACGGCATCGGCGAGACGACGATCGCGGCCGGCGACGGCTTCGGCAGCCAGGACCTGAGCGTGGTGGTCAAGGCCTCCGACGCGGACACCCTGAAGAAGGCGTCCGAGGCGGTCAAGGCCGAGGTCGCGGAGCTCGACGACGTCACCGACGTCCAGAGCGACCTGTCGCAGTCCGTGCCGCGGATCTCCGTCAAGGCCAACGCGAAGGCGGCGGACCTCGGCTTCGACGACACGACGCTCGGCATGGCCGTCGCCCAGGCGGTCCGCGGCACCCCCGCCGGCAAGGCGATCCTCGACGACACCGAGCGGAACGTCGTCCTGACCTCGGCCAGCCCGGCCACGACGATGGACGGCCTGAAGAGGCTGCCGCTGGGGCCGGTCAAGCTCGGCGACATCGCCGAGGTGAAGCTGGTCCCCGGCCCGGTCTCGATGACCCGGATCGACGGTGCCCGCGCGGCGACGATCACGGCCAAGCCGACCGGTGACAACACGGGCGCGGTCAGCGCCGAGCTCCAGACGAAGATCAACGCGCTGGAGCTGCCGGAGGGTGCCACGGCCTCCATCGGCGGTGTCTCCGAGGACCAGTCCGAGGCGTTCGTCAACCTGGGCCTGGCGATGCTCGCGGCGATCGCGATCGTCTTCATGCTCCTGGTCGCGACCTTCAAGTCCCTGATCCAGCCGCTGATCCTGCTGGTGTCGATCCCGTTCGCGGCGACCGGCGCGATCGGTCTGTTGATCGTGACGGGGACCGCGATGGGCGTCCCGGCCATGATCGGCATGTTGATGCTGATCGGCATCGTGGTCACCAACGCGATCGTCCTGATCGACCTGATCAACCAGTACCGGGCCCAGGGCCTGGGCGTCGTCGAGGCGGTCGTCGAGGGTGGCCGCCACCGTCTGCGCCCGATCCTGATGACGGCGCTGGCGACGATCTTCGCGCTGCTCCCGATGGCGCTCGGCATCACCGGCGAGGGCGGCTTCATCGCCCAGCCGCTGGCGGTCGTCGTGATCGGCGGTCTGATCACCTCGACGCTGCTGACGCTGCTGCTGGTCCCGACGCTCTACGCGATGGTGGAGCTCCGCAAGGAGCGCCGCGCGAAGAAGAAGGCGGCGAAGAAGGCGAAGCGGGACGGCTCGCTGGACAACCCCGAGCAGCCGGACGTGACCCCCGCGGACGCGACGCTGCTGGACAAGCTGGACGCGCTGGACATCTGACGCCCCCAGGGCGCCCCAAGGAGGCCCGGCTCGGCACCGACG
>NZ_JBHWBS010000151.1:0-4478 GCF_042735655.1 Streptomyces sp. NPDC059567
GGCTTGAGCCCCCCCGCCCCGCCCCCGGTTGTGAACCCGCCCCCTGGTTGTGGGCCATCGTCCCGCTGGGCGGTGGGGGTCCCCCGGACGGAGTCCGGGGGGGTGGGCACAACCGCACCACCGGGCCGCACGCCCCGCGCAGCGGGACGCGCCCGCCCCGGCGTCAGGCCGTGTGCCGCCGTCGCCAGGCCCGTGCCCCGATCAGGCCCAGGGCCAGCGCCGCGCCGCCGCCCGCCGTCGCGGCGACGGCCGTGACGAGAGGCTCCCCGTGGGCGGGAGCCTCGGTCGCGTAACCACCGGCCGCGCCCTTCCGCGCGTACGCGGAGGCCGGCAGCTTGTCCCCGTACGCCTTCACGACCCGATCCCGGTACGCCGCCAGGCTCGTCCCGTTCCTCCCGACGGCCCGCACCGCGTCCTCGTCCAGCGGCAGCACCTTCGCGCCCTTCTGGACGTACCACGCGTCGATCTGCGGCTCACGGAACACGACCCCGCCCGGCAGCGCCCGCGCGCCCTGCGCCGCGTACCGGATCTCGTCGTCGCCGGTGGCGATGTTCACCACCTGCCAGCCGCCCGCCTGCCGCACCGTCCAGAGCGAGGCCGTCTGCCCGTCCGATGCGACCGCCTTGCTGGCGTGGAACTCGACGAGGGCGACGGGCGCGCCCGCCTTCCCCGCCACGAAGTCCGGGGACAGCACCCGCACCGGCACGGACGCGCCCTCGATCCGGGGCTTGGCCGCCGAGCGGGCGAGGGCTCCGTCGCGGGCGAAGAACCGGGAGAGCGTGTCCAGGGTCGCGGGCGCGGACGCAGCCTTCTCCGGGGTCGCCGCGGAAGGCGGCGCGGCGGCCGTGGCGGCCGGTACGGCGCCGAGGGCGACGAGGGCGGCGGCGGACATGAGCCCGGCGCCGATCGCGCGTGCCGTTGCGTTCATCGTCGTCACGCCCCTATCCGGTAGAGCGAGTGCGTCCAGGAGAACGACCCGTTCTCCACGTACCAGGCGTGCGAGGCCCAGTTGTAGCGGTCGCTGGAGGGCCAGGGATCGCCCCAGTAGACCCAGCTGTTCGCGTCGTCGTACCCGTAGATCACATGCATGTGCCCGCCGCCGCTCGACCACTGGATCCGCGTCTCGATCGGACGGTCGGCGTCGATCTCGCTGCGCACGGTCGACCAGCGCAGCCACCCCGTCACGTACGAGCCGGGGTTGACGCCCGCCCAGCGCAGACCGGTCTGCACATTGCCGAGGGTGGCCTGGTTGTTGGGGCAGTCGTAGCCCTGCTGACGGTTGAAGGCGGCGTTGCAGAACTGATTCTGGCTGTAGTTCCGGCCGAACCAGGTCGCGATGGTGTTGCCGGCGGCGGCCCAGCACCAGTTGGTCTTCTGCTGCGCCTGCATGGTGATGTTCAGTCGCTTGTACGCGAGGGTCGCTTGGGTGGAGACGTCCTCGCCCGTCGGCGCGGCGGTCGCCGACGACATGGGGAGCAGGAAGAGGGCGGCAGCGGCGAGTGCCGCCATGGACAGCTTTCTACTGCGCATCGCGTTCCTCCCGAGGTGGGGGGGGTGGGGATGTGGGGAGTCGGAGGATCACGTCCGGACGCTGTCCAGGAGCATCGAGCGTTGTCCGGAACGGGTCAACACGCTTCAATGCGGGGTGACGGCGGGCTGTGAACGGTGTGACCCGGGTGTGAACACGCACCTCCCCGTCACCTGCGGCCCCGCCCCGCCGGGGCGGTGGCCCGCCCCCTTCGTCGTGAACGTTCACTGAGGAGTCCCCGTGGGGCACACCGAGGCCGATCTGGCGCAATTGCTGCACACCGGACCGTTCCATCTGGCGCTGCGCACGGCGCTCGCGGTGCGCGGTCTGCCGCTCCAGCGGGTGCAGCACCATCTCGCCCACCGGGGGATCAAGGTCGGGGTGACCAGCCTCAGTTACTGGCAGCAGGGCGCCCGCCGCCCGCAGCGGCCCGAGTCGATGAAGGCCGTGCGCGCGCTGGAGGAGGTCCTTCAGCTGCCGGGCGACTCGCTGATCCGGCTGCTGGCCGAGGACGCCGGGGCGCGCGGTGACGTGGAGCGGCCGGCGGGCCGCTCGTACCGTTCGCTGGTGGAGGCGTCGGGGGCCGTGGAGGCGCTGCTCACGGAGCTGGAGTCACCGGTGGACGGCGGGCTGCACACGGTCGGCCACCACGAGCGCGTACGGATCGGGGCGGGGAGGGAGCTGGTGGGGCGCGACTCCCAGCATGTGGTGCGGGCGCACCGGGACGGAGTCGACCGCTATCTCGCCATCCACCACGGCGATCCGGGCTGCGATCCCTCGCGGGTGGTGGTGCGGGCGACCGACAACTGCCGCACGGGGCGGGTGCGGTGGCACCGGGAGACGGGGGTGCTGGTCGCGGAGCTGCTCTTCGACGCGCGACTGCGGGCCGGGGACACGTACCTCTTCGGGTACGGCTTCGAGGACGGGACGGGCGGTCCGAGCGGGGAGTACGTCCGGGGGTTCAGCTTCGCCGGCGGGCAGTACGTGCTTCAGGTGCGGTTCGACGAGGCCGCGCTGCCGGTGCGGTGCCGGCGCTTCGCGCAGGTCTCGGCCGGTGCGCCGCGCGGTGGCCGCTCGGATCTGACACTGACCGGGCGGCACCGCACCGTGCATCTGGTGGAGCAGGGGGTACGGCCGGGGATCCTGGGGATCGACTGGGACTGGGCGTAGGGCGGGTCCGGCGGATCAGGGCCTCAGGCCTCGGGGCCCGCCACCAGCTTGCCGCCCTCGACGCGGACGGGGACCTCGGGGAGCGGGACCGTCGCCGGGCCCTTGAGGGCCTTGCCGGTGGTCACGTCGAAGCGGCTGCCGTGGCAGGGGCAGTTGCCCTCGTTGTTCTCGATCTTGTCGAGGACGCAGCCGGCGTGGGTGCACTGGGCGCTGAACGCCTTGTACTGGCCCTTGGCCGGGCAGCTCACCAGGACCCGCTGCTCGCGGTAGAGCTTGGATCCGCCGACGGGCACCTCCTCGGGCGCTCCGAGCGTGACCGGTGCGGTCGGGGTCGGGACCTCGGCGTGCCCGAGCTTGGAGTCCGTGGAGCAGGCGGCGACACCCAGCCCGGCGGCCCCGGCGAGCGCGGCGCCCTTCAGTACGGTGCGGCGGGTGGACTGGCCGGACATGAGCGCTCCACGGTGAGATCAGGGCAAGGGGTGACCGAACCGACGATACCGGCGGCCACCTGCGCCCCTTCGCGGGGGTTGTCGTGGCCCGTGGGGCATGGGTTACGTTCACGGCGTGATCGTCGTCGCCGGTGAGTCCCTGATCGATCTGGTCCCCGAGGGGGCCGCCGTCACTCCGCTGTCCCCGCTGACGCCCAGGCCGGGCGGGGGCCCGTACAACACGGCCGTGGCGCTCGGCCGGCTGGGCGCGGAGGTGACGTTCTGCTCCCGCGTCTCCACGGACGCCTTCGGGGTGGCCCTGGTGGACGGGCTGCGGGCGGCGGGGGTCTCGGACCGGCTGGTGCAGCGCGGTCCGGAGCCGACGACGCTGGCGGTCGCGTCGGTGGGCGCGGACGGCTCGGCGGAGTACGGCTTCTACGTCGAGGGGACGGCCGACCGCCTCTTCGCCGTGCCGGAGCGGCTTTCCGAGGGGGTGCGGGCGGTGGCGTTCGGCACCTGTTCGCTGGCCTTGGAGCCGGGCGCGAGTGCGTACGAGGAGCTGCTGCGGCGCGAGGCGGAGCGTGGCGCGCTGACGCTCCTCGACCCCAACATCCGCGCGGGCCTGATCCCGGACGCGGCCGCCTACCGCGAACGCTTCGCGGGCTGGCTGCCGTACGTCTCGCTCCTGAAGCTCTCGCAGGAGGACGCCGCATGGCTGGGCGGCTCCCCGGCCGAGTGGCTGGAGCGGGGCCCGTCGGCGGTGGTCGTGACCCGTGGCGCGGCGGGGCTGACGGTCTTCACTCCGTCGTTCGAGGTGTCGGTTCCGGCGGTCCGGGTGAGGGTCGCGGACACGATCGGCGCGGGCGACACGGTGAACGCCGCCCTGCTCCACGGCCTGGCCGACCGCCCGGTGACCTCCCTGGACGCGGACGCCTGGTCCGCCCTTCTGTCGTACGCGGCGAAGGCGGCGGCCCTGACCTGCACCCGCCCGGGCGCGGAGCCGCCGTATGCGCACGAGCTGACGGCCTGACGTCCGGTCGAGCGTCCCCGCGCGTAGAGGAAACCGGGGGTGCCGGGGGCCGGGACCGGGGGGCCGGGGGTGCCGCGACCGGGGGTCCTGGGACCGGGAGTCCCGGGAGTCAAGATGCCGGGGCCCGGGTGCCGGAGCCCGGGGTGCCGGAGGTGCCGGGACCGGGGTGCCGGGGCCGGGGTTGCCGAGGCCGGGGTTGCCGGGACCGGGGTGCCGGGACCGGGGTGGGCGGCCCCCACGCACCGGTGCCGCCGCGCTCCCCCCCCCGCCCTCCCGCCGCGGCCGGCCCGCGCGCGACAGACGGCGGGCGGGCGGCAGCGCG
>NZ_JBHWBS010000151.1:4488-10779 GCF_042735655.1 Streptomyces sp. NPDC059567
GCCGGGGGCGCCGGCCGGGGGGGGCCGGCACCCCCCCCGCCCGGCGGCCCGCCCCCCCCCGCCGTCACGCCTTGCGGGCCCGCGCCGCCGTCTTCTTGGCGGGCGCGGCCTTCGTCGCGGCGGCCTTCTTGGCAGGGGCCTTCTTCGCGGAGCCGGACGCCTTCCGCGCCGCGGGCACCGTCGCGTCGCTGATCCGGTCCGCGCCGAGGATCTCGCGGAGGAACTTGCCGGTGTGGCTCGTCGGGACCGACGCGACCTCCTCCGGCGTACCCTCCGCGATCACCAGACCGCCGCCGCTGCCGCCCTCCGGGCCCATGTCGATGACCCAGTCCGCGGTCTTGATGACATCCAGGTTGTGCTCGATGACGATCACCGAGTTGCCCTTGTCGACCAGGCCCGAGAGGACCGTGATCAGCTTCGAGATGTCCTCGAAGTGCAGACCGGTGGTCGGCTCGTCCAGGACGTACACCGTGCGGCCCGTCGACCGCTTCTGGAGCTCGGAGGCGAGCTTCACGCGCTGCGCCTCACCACCCGAGAGCGTCGGCGCGGACTGGCCGAGCCGGACGTACCCGAGACCGACCTCGTTGAGCGTGCGCAGGTGGCGCGCGATCGTCGGGACGGCCTCGAAGAAGTCCAGGGCCTCCTCGATCGGCATGTCCAGGACCTCGGCGATGGACTTGCCCTTGTAGTGGACCTCCAGGGTCTCCCGGTTGTACCGGGCACCGTGGCAGACCTCGCACGGGACGTACACGTCCGGGAGGAAGTTCATCTCGATCTTGATCGTGCCGTCGCCCGAGCAGTTCTCGCAGCGGCCGCCCTTGACGTTGAAGGAGAACCGGCCCGGCAGATAGCCGCGGACCTTCGCCTCCATCGTCTCGGCGAAGAGCCTGCGGACGTGGTCGAAGACTCCGGTGTACGTCGCCGGGTTCGACCGCGGGGTGCGGCCGATCGGCGACTGGTCGACGTGCACGACCTTGTCGACGAGGTCGTCGCCGTCCACGCGGGTGTGCCGCCCGGGCACCGACTTGGCGCCGTTCAGCTCGCGCGCCAGGTGCGTGTACAGGATGTCGTTGACCAGCGTCGACTTGCCCGAGCCGGAGACTCCGGTGACGGCGGTGAGCACGCCCAGCGGGAAGGAGACGTCGATGTCCCGGAGGTTGTTCTCCCGGGCGCCGTGCACCGTGAGCCGGCGCGTGGGGTCCACGGGGCGGCGGATCTCGGGCATCCCGATGGCCTTGCGGCCCGAGAGGTACTGCCCGGTGATCGACTCCTTGTTGGAGAGCAGCTCCTTCAAGGGCCCGGAGTGGACGACCTTGCCGCCGTGCTCGCCGGCGCCGGGGCCGATGTCGACGACCCAGTCGGCGACCTTGATGGTGTCCTCGTCGTGCTCGACGACGATGAGCGTGTTGCCCATGTCCCGCAGTCGGACCAGCGTCTCGATGAGACGGTGGTTGTCGCGCTGGTGGAGGCCGATGGACGGCTCGTCGAGGACGTACAGCACGCCGACCAGGCCGGAGCCGATCTGCGTGGCGAGCCGGATGCGCTGGGCCTCGCCGCCGGAGAGCGTGCCGGCGGCGCGGTTGAGCGAGAGGTAGTCGAGGCCGACGTCGACGAGGAACCGCAGCCGCTCGTTGACCTCCTTCAGGACCCGCTCGGCGATCTTCTTGTCGCGGGCGTTGAGCTTGAGGCGGCCGAGGAACTCGGCGCACTCGCTGATCGACATCGCCGCGACCTCGGCGATGGACCGCTCCATGACCGTGACGGCGAGGACGATCGGCTTCAGGCGGGTGCCCTCACAGGTGGGGCAGGGCACCTCGCGCATGTAGCCCTCGAAGCGCTCACGGCTGGAGTCGCTCTCGGCCTCGCTGTGCCGCCGCTTGACGAAGGAGACGGCGCCTTCGAAGGCCGGGGTGGTGTACGCCCGCTCGCGTCCGTACCGGTTGCGGTAGCGGACCTCGACCTGGGTCTTGTGGCCGTGCATCAGGGCCTTCTTGGCCCGCGCCGGGAGGCCGGCGTACGGCATGTCCGTGCGGAAGCCGAGCGCCTGGGAGAGTCCGCCGATGAGCCGGCCGAAGTACTCCTTGGTGTGGCCGTGCGACCACGGGTGGATCGCGCCCTCGTCGAGGGACTTGTCCTCGTCGGGGACGATCAGCTCGGGGTCGACCTCCATGCGGGTGCCGATGCCGGTGCAGTCCGGGCAGGCGCCGAAGGGCGAGTTGAAGGAGAAGGAGCGGGGCTCCAGCTCCTCGAAGGAGAGGTCGTCGTACGGGCAGTAGAGGTGCTCCGAGTACATCCGCTCGCGCTCGGGGTCGTCCTCGGCGAGGTCGACGAAGTCGAGCACGACCATGCCGCCGGAGAGCCCGAGTGCCGTCTCGACGGAGTCGGTGAGCCGGCGCTTGGCGCTGTCCTTCACGGTGAGGCGGTCGACGACCACCTCGATCGTGTGCTTCTCCTGCTTCTTCAGGGTCGGCGGTTCGCTGAGCTGGATGGTCTGTCCGTCCACCCGCGCGCGGCTGTAGCCCTTGGTCTGGAGGTCGGCGAAGAGGTCGACGAACTCGCCCTTGCGCTCGCGCACCAGCGGCGAGAGGACCTGGAAGCGGCTTCCCTCGGGGAGCTCCAGGACCTTGTCGACGATGGCCTGCGGCGACTGGCGGGAGATCGGGCGGCGGCACTCGGGACAGTGCGGCTTGCCGATGCGGGCGAAGAGCAGGCGGAGGTAGTCGTAGACCTCGGTGATCGTGCCGACCGTCGAGCGCGGGTTGCGCGAGGTCGACTTCTGGTCGATGGAGACGGCGGGCGAGAGGCCCTCGATGAAGTCGACGTCCGGCTTGTCCATCTGGCCGAGGAACTGCCGGGCGTACGACGAGAGCGATTCGACGTACCGGCGCTGTCCCTCGGCGAAGATCGTGTCGAACGCGAGGGAGGACTTGCCCGACCCGGACAGCCCGGTGAAGACGATGAGGGAGTCACGCGGGAGGTCGAGCGAGACGTTCTTGAGGTTGTGCTCGCGAGCGCCACGAACGATGAGACGGTCGGCCACGCCGGTCCGCACCTTTCTTGAGAGAGCGGAGGCACAGGGAGTGCGGGTCGCAGATATGCCTGGATGTGCCTGAGTACCCAACAACCAAGGATGCCGGATGCTTCCGCCGAGCCTATAGCACGCACATTCGATTTCCGGCCTCGCTCTCACCGCTTCACCCGAACGAGTGGCGGCGCTAGGGTCGGCGCCATGATCGACCATGTGCGTGACCTGGCCTCTGTACGCGAAGCGACCGAGCGACTCCTCGACGCAGCCGCCTCCCTGGACAACGCGGCGCTGGCCGAGCCGTCACGGCTTCCCGGCTGGACCCGTGGCCATGTTCTGGCCCACATCGCCCGCAACGCCGACGCTCTGGTGAACGTCCTCCAGGGCCGGCCCATGTACGCGGACGCCGCGACCCGTGACGCCGACATCGAGCGCGACGCCCCGCGCCCGCTCGGCGTCCAGCTCGCCGACGTGCGCGAGAGCGGTGAGCGCTTCCAGGCCGTGGGCGCCGAGCCCGCCGACTGGGAGCGGACCGTGGAGCTGCGCAACGGCGTCACCGACCGGGCGGCCCGCATCCCCTTCCGCCGCTGGGTCGAGGTGGCCCTGCACCATGTCGACCTGGGGATCGGCTACGACCTGGAGGACCTGCCCGACGACTTCGTCCTGCGGGAGATCGACTTCCTGGCCGACCGCTGGTCGGGACGCTCTGAGATCCCGCCGGTGACACTCCGCCTCGGGTACGACGAGGACAGCCCCAGCTGGCAGACCGGCGGTACCGAGGGCGACCCCGTCGTCCTGGGCGGCACCGGCGTCGACCTGCTCGGCTGGCTCTCCGGCCGCGACCTCAAGGGCGCCCACCTCGCCGTCCTCACGGGCGACCACCTCCCGGAGCTCCCGCCGTTGTAGTCCCGGCTGTTGGGCCTCCACCTGTCGGTGCCCGGAGATAGGCTGAGCCCATGACGTACAGCGGAGCGGTGAAGGTCGGCGGACCGGCCGATGTGCACGAACTGACGGACCTGATGATCTCCAAGGTCGCGGTCGGTCCGATGGACAACAACGCGTATCTGCTGCGCTGCCGGGCGACCGGCGAGCAGCTGCTGATCGACGCGGCCAACGACGCCGACACGCTCCTCACGCTGATCGGTGACGACGGCATCGCGTCCGTCGTCACCACCCATCAGCACGGCGACCACTGGCAGGCGCTCGCCGAGGTGGTCGCCGCGACCGGGGCGCGGACGTACGCCGGGGCGTACGACGCCGAGGGCATCCCCGTGCCGACCGACGTGCCGGTGCAGGACGGCGACACGGTCAAGGTCGGCCGGGTCGAGATGACCGCCCGTCGGCTGGTCGGACACACTCCGGGCTCGATCGCGCTGATCTACGACGATCCGCACGGACACCCGCACGTCTTCACCGGCGACTGTCTCTTCCCCGGCGGGGTGGGCAACACCTGGAAGGACCCGCAGGCCTTCGCGAGCCTGATCCACGACGTGGAGACCAAGCTCTTCGCGGTCCTTCCGGACGAGAGTTGGATCTATCCCGGGCACGGCAAGGACACCACGCTCGGTGACGAGCGCCCGCAGCTCCCGACGTGGCACGCACGCGGCTGGTGACGCTCCCCGCACGGCGCTGACCGGCGGAGGCGCGCGGCCCTCGACAGCATGCTTCCGCACGCCCCCGTAACTCCTTCGGACGCCGGGTAGTTGGCGCGACATGCGCCCCAGTCACTCTCCGCGTCCGGCCTCGACCCCGGACGCCACGGCCCCGCGTGCCGTGGCTCCGCCGGACACCCCGGCCACCTCCACGGCCGCCGTATCCCCTCCCAGCCCCGCGCCACCGCCGGACTGCTCGGCAGCCCGGGATTCTCCAGGCCCCCCGGCCCCCCGAGGCTCCTCGGACCCCACGGCGCCGCCGACCTCCCCGGACTCCCCCGCCGCTCCCTCGATGGGGCGGCTCGCCGCCGCGTCGCTCGTCGGGACGGCGATCGAGTTCTTCGACTTCTTCGTCTACGGGACCGCCGCCGCGCTCGTCCTCGGGCCGCTCTTCTTTCCGACCTTCTCCCCCGTCGCGGGGACCCTGGCCGCCTTCGGCACCTTCGCCGTCGGGTTCATCTCGCGCCCGCTCGGCTCGGCGCTCTTCGGGCACGTCGGCGACCGGTACGGGCGGCGCCCCGTCATGTTCGCCTCGCTGGTGCTCACGGGCTGCGCCACGGTCGCGGTCGGCCTTGTCCCGACGTACGCGAGCATCGGCATCACCGCCCCCGTCCTGCTGCTCGTGCTGCGCTTTCTGCAGGGACTCGGCCTGGGCGGCGAGTGGGGCGGGGCCGTCCTGCTCACGGCCGAGCACGCGCCGGAGCGGCGCCGGGCGCTGTGGGCGAGCTTCCCGCAGATCGGCCCCTCGGTCGGCTTCCTGCTCGCGAACGGCGTGATGCTTGCGCTCTCCGCCGCACTGACCGACGCCCAGTTCCGCGAGTGGGGCTGGCGCGTGCCGTTCTGGGCGGCCGGACTGCTGGCCGTCGGCGGTCTTCTGCTGCGTTCCTCCCTCGCGGAGACTCCGCAGTTCCAGGAGCTCAGCGCGACCGGGCAGCGGGCGAACGCCCCGCTCGCCGAGGTGGTGCGCGACCACTGGCGGCTCGTCCTGCTCACCGCCGGCGCGCTCGCCGTCGGCTACGCGGTGTTCTACACGGTCTCCACCTGGGCCCTGGCCTACGGCACCGAGCGCCTCGGGGTCGACCGTACGACCATGCTGATCTGCATCATGGCCGCGGTGGCGATCAAGGGCGCCACGACACCGCTGGCGGCGATGCTGGGTGACCGGTACGGCCGCCGGCCGCTCTGCCTCGCCGGGTGCGCGGCCTCCGCCGCGTGGATGTTCCCGATGGTCGCCCTGCTGCACACGGGGCGGCCCGTGCTGATGTTCCTCGGCTTCCTGGGCTCCATGCTCGCGTTCATCAGCATGTTCGCCGTGGTCGCCGCGTACCTCCCCGAGCTCTACGAGCCGAGGGTGAGGTGTACGGGCGCGGCGGTCGGCTACAACCTGGCGGGCGTGCTGGGCGGGGCACTGACGCCGATCCTGGCGACGACCCTGTCCGGGGGCTCGGGGCCGCCCTGGGGTGTGGCGGCGTATCTGACGGTGGTGGCGCTGGTGAGCCTGGGCTGCTTCGCGCTGCTCCCGGAGACGCTGCCGGCCCGGGCGGAGGCTCCGGAGAAGGTTCCCGCGTAGAAACGCACCGCGGCCGGTACGGGCGGTGGTGTGCCGCCCGCACC
>NZ_JBHWBS010000152.1:0-10749 GCF_042735655.1 Streptomyces sp. NPDC059567
CGCCGCCCCGCCCGCCGCTGGCGCTCTCCCGGGGGGGGGCCGCCCCCGCCGCCCCCCCCCCCCCGTCCGGCGGACGGCTGACCCCGACGCGACGGCGCCGGACCGTGAAGCCGGACCGTGAAGCCCGACGACGCCGGGGAGACCCGGCGGCGTCCGGGCTTTCCGCGGGGCCGGCTTCGGGCTTCCCCGGCGTCGGGCTTCCCCGGCGTCGGGCTTCCGCGGGTCGGGCTTCGGCCTACCGGGGATCGGCGTCCGGGCCTCCCGGTGGTCGCTGTCCGGCCCCCCTGCGTCGGCGCCCAGCCTTCCGGAGGTCGCTGTCCGGCCTCCCCGGCGTCGGCGTCCGGGCTTTCCGCGGGGGCGGCGCCCGGTCTCCCCGGAGCCCGGGTTGCGCAGTCGCCCGGCGGGGTCGGGGCGGGCGGGGCCGGCCGGCCCCGGCGGCGTCACGCCGGGGTCAGGCCTCCGGGGCCGGTGGGGTCGGGGCGGGCGGCCGGCCCCCTTTGCGTGCGTGATGAGCCCGTACTCTTGAGCGCGTGCAGGAACTCCACGACGCCCCCCTCGCCCCCCTGACCACCTTCCGGCTCGGCGGTCCCGCGGCCCGGCTCGTCACGGCCACGACCGACGACGAGGTGATCGCCGCCGTCCGCGAGGCGGACGCCACCGGCACCCCGCTGCTGGTCATCGGCGGCGGATCCAACCTGGTCATCGGAGACAAGGGCTTCGACGGCACCGCCCTGCGGATCGCGACCAAGGGCTTCGCCCTCGACGGCACCAAGCTGGAGCTGGCCGCGGGCGAGGTCTGGACGGACGCCGTGGCGCGCACCGTCGAGGCCGGGCTCGCCGGGATCGAGTGCCTGGCCGGGATCCCCGGATCCGCGGGCGCGACCCCGATCCAGAACGTCGGCGCGTACGGCCAGGAGGTCTCCGCCACCATCACCGAGGTCGTCGCCTACGACCGCCGGGCCGACGAGACGGTCACCCTCACCAACGCCGAGTGCGCCTTCTCGTACCGCCACAGCCGCTTCAAGGGCGATCCGGACCGCTACGTCGTGCTGCGCGTCCGCTTCGAGCTGGAGGACGCGGCGGGGCTCTCCGCGCCGATCAAGTACGCCGAGACCGCCCGCGCCCTCGGCGTCGAGGCCGGTGACCGCGTCCCGCTCGCGCAGGCCCGGGAGACCGTCCTGAGGCTGCGGGCCGGGAAGGGCATGGTCCTGGACGCCGACGACCACGACACCTGGTCGGCCGGCTCCTTCTTCACCAACCCGATCCTGACCGCGGGGGAGTACGAGACCTTCCTCGCCCGGGTGACCGTGCGGCTCGGTGCCGACGTGACCCCGCCGGCCTTCCCCGCCGGGGACGACGGCGCGGTCAAGACCTCGGCCGCCTGGCTGATCGACAAGGCCGGCTTCACCAAGGGCTACGGCTCCGGCCCCGCCCGTATCTCCACCAAGCACACCCTCGCCCTCACCAACCGCGGCGAGGCCACCACCGAGGACCTCCTCGCGCTCGCCCGCGAGGTCGTCGCAGGGGTACGGGACGTCTTCGGGATCACGCTCGTCAACGAGCCGGTGACGGTCGGCGTCAGCATCTGAGCATTCCGTGGAACCCTCCGGGTTCCCCAGGTTGTCGAGTGGGTGACAGGCTCCCGGGAAGCGGGGGCCGCACGCTCGTCGAGGGGGAACGGTGGAGGGGACGGGCCCACCGGATTTCGCGGAGTTCGCGGAGTCCGCGTACGCGTCGCTGCTGCGCACCGCCCGGCTGCTGACCGGCGACCCGCACGCGGCCGAGGACCTCGTCCAGGCCGCCCTGGTCAGGGTCTATCTGCGCTGGGGCGGCTCGGCCCGCTGGGACTCGCCCCAGGCGTACGCCCGCAAGGTCGTCGTCAATCTCTACGCGACCTGGCGCCGCCGCCGCTGGCACACCGAGGTCGTGCGCCCCGGCGGCGACAGCGCGCCCGACACCCACGACATGGCCGGTGGCGCCGACGCGCGCCTCGAACTGGCCCGTGCGCTCGCCGCCCTGCCCCGCGCGCAGCGCGCGGTGGTGGTGCTCCGCTTCTACGAGGACCTGTCCGTGGAACAGACGGCCGAGCTGCTCGGCTGCTCGCCCGGGACGGTCAAGAGCCGGACCAACAGGGCCCTGGAACGGCTGCGCGCCGGGGGCGCGCTCGCCGGATACGCGGGAAGGGGCGCGTGATGGACGACGCCGAGAACGCCGTCTCCGAGGATCGGCTCTCCCAGGGCTCCCTCTCCGAGGAATCCCTGAGCAGCGGGCTGCGCGACCTGGCCGCCGAGGGTGACGCGGGACCGGCACCCGTCGCCGCCGTCGTGGGGCGGGGGCGGCGGATCCGGCAGGTACGGCGCTCGCTCGCGGCGGGCGCCGCCACGGTGGTGGTCGCCGGTGGCTCGGTCCTGGGCGTTCGCTGGACGGAGCCGTCGCCGCCGGCCCTGCCCTCGGGTCCGACCACCGGGCCGGCCACGCCCGCGTATCCGTACGAGGGGAAGTACCGGCCCCAGCCTCCCTCCGGCCCCGGCGATCCGCTGGACACCGGCCCACGCGCGCCGGTGGAGGACGTCCGCTACCGCTACGACCTGTCCGCCGTCTGCGATCTGCGGTACGCCGTCTTCGGCGGGCGGGTCTGGGAGCGGGCCGACGGCGGATCGTCCGTCACGGTGAGGTGGGCGGCGGACCGGATGCGCGGCTACATGAGCTGGACGGACGGCTACCACTCCCGCTCGGAGCCGGACACGGCCGCCTTCGAGACGGACACGCCCACCGCCCTGCCGACGCTCCGCTTCCGCCCGCTGACCGGGCCCGCGCCGGAGTGCCTCGGTCAGGAGCCCGAGCGGCGGTACGGGGACGCTCCGGCCGCCACGCTCGGCCCGGACCGGCCGGTCCGGGGCGTCCGCTACCCGTACGACATGGGCAAGGAGTGCGGGATGCGCTACGCGGTCTTCGGGGGGCGGCTGTGGCGGGCCGACGGCCAGGGGCGGACGGAGACGATCATCGACTGGGTGAACGACCTTCCCCTGGCGACCTTCATGACCCTGACCTCGGAGCGGACCGCCGTCCTGGAGTTTCCGGGCCCGTGGCCGGGCCCGGAGGGCGACAGCCCGCGGACGACCACGTACCGGCCGGTGGAGGCGCGGGGCGACGACTGCCCGGACGCCGGTCAGTAGGCGACCCCCACGCCCTGCCTCACCGTCGCGGGGTCGTCGATCATCGCCAGCATGGCGTGGGCGACGTCGGCGCGGGCGAGGGAGCGGCCCCGGGGCGGGTTGCCGCCGACGACCGAGCGGTAGCGGCCGGTGAGCGGCTTGTCCGTCAGCTTGGGCGGGCGTACGGACGTCCAGTCCGTGGCGCTCGCCGCCAGGTCGCGCTCCATCACGCGCAGGTCGTCGTAGACGTCCTTCAGGACGGAGTTGACGATCGCGAGCACCGTCTTGTCGAGGACGGTCTGTCCGTCCGGGGTGGGGCCGAGCGGGGCGGCGCTGACCACCAGCAGGCGCCGGACGCCCTCCGCGTCCATGGCGGCGAGGACCGAGCGGGTCAGCTTCGCGGCGACACCCGCGTCCGCGCGACGGCGCGCTCCGAGCCCGGACAGCACCGCGTCCTTGCTCGTGACGGCCGCGTTCAGGGTGTCGGGGTCGGTGAGGTCCGCCCGGTGGACCGTGAGGCGTTCGCCGGTGACCGTGAACCGTGCCGGGTCCCGTACCACCGCCGTGACCTCGTGGCCCGAGGCCAGTCCCTGGCGGACGATCTCCTGGCCGATGCCACCGGTCGCACCGAAGACCGTGAGCTTCATGGTGCACCCTCCTTGGGGTGGGTAAGTGTTCACTCACCCCTAGAGTGAGTGCGTACTCACCCTTGCGTCAAGCCAGTTGGAGCAGCCATGGAGCAGAAGCCCACGCGGGAACGGATCCTCGACGCGGCACACGAGCTGTGGACCACCGTGGGCCTCGCCCGTACGACCACCAAGGAGATCGCGCGCGGCGCCGGCTGCTCGGAGGCGGCGCTCTACAAGTACTTCGCGGGCAAGGAAGAACTCTTCGTCGCGGTCCTGAGCGAGCGCCTCCCCAAGCTGGCACCGCTGCTCGAATCGCTGGCCGCCGAGCCGGGGCGGCGCACGGTGGAGGAGAACCTCACCGAGATCGCCCGCCAGGCCGCGCTCTTCTACGCCGAGAGCTTCCCGATCGCGGCTTCCCTCTACGCCGAGACCCGGCTCAAGGCGCGCCACGACGCGTCGATGCGGCGGCTCGACGCCGGTCCGCACCGCCCCTTGGAGAGCCTCGACGCCTATCTGCGCGCCGAACAGGCCGCGGGCCGCGTCGACGCCGGCGCCGACACGTTCGCGGCGGCGTCCCTGCTGCTCGGCGCGTGCTCCCAGCGGGCCTTCGCCTACGACGCGAAGGTCGGCAAGGAGCCGCCGCAGGACCTCGACACGTTCGCGACGTCGATCGCCCGCACGCTGGTGGCCGGGATCGCCGTACGGAAATAGCGTTGCGGCCACCCCCGAGCCCCGGACACGCTGACCGGATGCGTCTCAAGTGCCGCGAATTCAGGCCCCGCATGGGGCCGCAGGCGTACCGGATCGTCCAGCCCTGGCACCCGCTCCGGCACACCACGCTCAACGATCCGCTCGGCGAACACTGGGGCTACCTCCTCGGCGACCACGACGGGCTCTCCCGGCTCGCCGCGCTCTTCTCCTTCGCCGCCTTCTCCCGGCACACGATCGTCCACGTGCCGCTGCGCGAGAGCCTCCCCAGGACCTTCGCCCCGGGAACGCCCGTCGATCTCGTCCTCGCCCACGGCACACCCGGCCTGCGCCCCTCCGCGTGGCCGCAGCTGCGCGCCCGGCTCCGCACGGGCGGCACCCCACTGACCATCCGCACGAACGAGGCCCGCACCGCCGCGCACGCGGCCGACTGGCAGACGGAATGGGAACGGCGTCACTGGCGGGCGAGCGAATGGCTGCGCCCCGCCGTCCACGCCCGCACGCTCTTCCTCTTCGGCGGTCGCGACGTCTTCTCCGCCGCCGCCACCACCTTCGAGGTCGCGGCCGGCTTCGGCCCGCTGGACAAGCGCGCCCGCCAGGGGCACGACGCCCTGACCGGCTCGCTCACCCCGCTCCTGGAGCCGAGCGCCGACGGCCGGTGGGACCGCGCCGAGCTCGACATCGGCTTCCAGGCCCACCCGCCCCTGCACCGCTTCACGCCGCCGGGGCGGCCAGCCAGGCGTCGATGCCGGACAGCAGCTTCCGGCTGACGTCCTCCGGGGCCGCCGAGCCGCGGATCGACTGGCGGGCCAGTTCGGCCAGCTCCGCGTCCGTGAAGCCGTGGTGGCGGCGGGCGATCTCGTACTGAGCGGCGAGGCGCGACCCGAAGAGCAGCGGGTCGTCCGCGCCCAGCGCCATCGGGACCCCGGCCTCGAAGAGCGTGCGCAGCGGCACGTCCTCGTGCTTCTCGTAGACCCCGAGCGCCACATTGGACGCCGGGCAGACCTCGCAGGTCACGCCCCTCTCGGCGAGCTTGCGCAGCACCCGCGGGTCCTCCGCCGCCCGCACCCCGTGGCCCACCCGCGCCGCCCGGAGGTCGTCCAGGCAGTCCCGTACGGACGACGGGCCCGTCAGCTCCCCGCCGTGCGGGGCCGCCAGCAGGCCGCCCTCACGGGCGATCGCGAAGGCGCGGTCGAAGTCGCGAGCCATGCCCCTGCGCTCGTCGTTGGAGAGCCCGAACCCGACCACGCCCCGGTCCGCGTACCGCACGGCCAGCCGCGCCAAGGTGCGCGCCTCCAGGGGATGCTTCATCCGGTTCGCGGCCACCAGGACCCGCATCCCGAGCCCGGTGTCGCGCGCGGCCGCGTCCACCGCGTCCAGGATGACCTCCATGGCCGGGATCAGACCGCCGAGCAGCGGGGCGTACGAGGTCGGGTCGACCTGGATCTCCAGCCACCCCGAGCCGTCCCGCACGTCCTCCTGGGCCGCCTCACGGACCAGCCGCTGGATGTCCTCGGGCTCCCGCAGGCAGGACCGGGCGATGTCGTACAGGCGCTGGAACCGGAACCAGCCGCGCTCGTCGGTCGCCCGCAGCTTGGGCGGTGTGCCGCGCTTGAGCGCCTCCGGTAGATGGACGCCGTACTTGTCGGCCAGTTCCAGGAGGGTCGTGGGCCGCATCGAACCGGTGAAGTGCAGGTGCAGATGCGCCTTGGGCAGCAGGTTGATGTCGCGGAAAGCGTGCTCGGAAACGTGCTCCATCGACTGATCTTGCCGCACCCGAATGGACGAATACAGCCCCTTTCCCCGATCGGGACCTTGCTAGAACGTAAAAGCGGGCCCCCGGTTCCGGGGAACCAGGGGCCCGCCTACGTCCGCGGCAGGGGCTCAGTCGCGGGCCTCCGCCAGGAGCTTCTGGATCCGGGAGACGCCCTCCACCAGGTCCTCGTCACCCAGCGCGTACGAGAGCCGCAGGTAGCCCGGGGTGCCGAAGGCCTCGCCGGGAACGACCGCGACCTCGGCCTCGTCCAGGATCAGGGCCGCCAGCTCGACCGAGCTCTGCGGGCGCTTGCCGCGGATCTCCTTGCCGAGCAGCGCCTTCACCGACGGGTACACGTAGAACGCGCCCTCCGGGGTCGGGCACAGCACGCCCTCGATCTCGTTGAGCATCCGCACGATCGTCTGGCGGCGGCGGTCGAAGGCCCGGCCCATCTCCGCGACGGCGTCCAGGTTGCCCGAGACGGCGGCGAGCGCGGCCACCTGCGCCACGTTGCTCACGTTGGACGTGGCATGCGACTGCAGGTTGGTCGCGGCCTTCACCACGTCCTTCGGGCCGATGATCCACCCGACGCGCCAGCCGGTCATCGCGTACGTCTTCGCGACACCGTTGACGACGATGCACTTGTCGCGCAGCTCCGGCATGACCGACGGCAGGGAGACGGCGGAGGCGCTGCCGTAGACCAGGTGCTCGTAGATCTCGTCCGTGAGGACCCACAGACCGTGCTCGACGGCCCAGCGGCCGATCGCCTCGGTCTCGGCCTCGCTGTAGACGGCGCCGGTCGGGTTCGACGGGGAGACGAAGAGGACGACCTTGGTCTTCTCCGTACGCGCGGCCTCCAGCTGCTCCACCGAGACGCGGTAGCCGGTGGTCTCGTCGGCGACGACCTCGACCGGGACACCGCCCGCGAGCCGGATCGACTCGGGGTACGTCGTCCAGTACGGGGCCGGGACGATGACCTCGTCGCCCGGGTCGAGGATCGCGGCGAACGCCTCGTAGATGGCCTGCTTGCCGCCGTTGGTCACCAGGACCTGGGAGGCGTCGACCTCGTAGCCGGAGTCGCGCAGCGTCTTGGCGGCGATCGCGGCCTTCAGCTCGGGCAGACCACCGGCCGGCGTGTAGCGGTGGTACTTCGGGTTCTTGCACGCCTCGACGGCGGCGTCGACGATGTAGTCCGGGGTCGGGAAGTCGGGCTCACCCGCGCCGAAACCGATCACCGGGCGCCCGGCGGCCTTGAGGGCCTTGGCCTTGGCGTCGACGGCGAGGGTCGCGGACTCGGAGATCGCACCGACGCGGGCGGAGACCCGGCGCTCGGTCGGAGGGGTAGCAGCGCTCATGCGGCCCATGCTCCCAGACCGCCTTCCCGCCCGGCACACAGGTTTCAGGGAGCGGACAGGAACGGTCATTCCTGGTCGTACGCGCGTCCACGAGGGCTCCCACGTGCTTTCTGTTCGACGCGGCGCCCATGAACACGTACACTCACTGCTCGTTGGCCCTCACCGACCACATCTCACGATGCGGTAGGTTGGGGAAGCCACAAAGGGTCGTAGCTCAATTGGTAGAGCACCGGTCTCCAAAACCGGCGGTTGGGGGTTCAAGTCCCTCCGGCCCTGCTACACACACCGCCAGGATGTGTGCGCATGTACGTACTTCGATGCACCGCCGTGCGGATCCACCCGGCACGGCACTGCCATGACCCGGGATCAGGTGAGAAGCGTGACGGACGCCGTGGGCTCCATCGACATGCCTGATGCCGAGGACGAGGCTCCGGACTCGAAGAAGAAGGCCCGCAAGGGCGGCAAGCGCGGAAAGAAGGGCCCTCTCGGCCGTCTCGCGCTCTTCTACCGCCAGATCGTCGCGGAGCTTCGCAAGGTCGTCTGGCCCACTCGCAGCCAGCTGACGACGTACACCACGGTAGTGATTGTCTTCGTTGTCATCATGATCGGCCTTGTGACCGTGATTGACTATGGCTTCCAGGAAGCAGTCAAGTACGTCTTCGGCTGACTTCTTGTTCCACCCCATCTGTATCCAGGAAGAAGCAGCCACCGTGTCTGACCCGAACCTGAACGAGTCCGTTTCCGAGGACGAGCTCGACATCCTCGAGGCGGCCGACGAGGACCAGGCTGAGGCTGCTGACGCCGCTGCGGGCGAGGCTGCCGAAGAGGCCGCCCTGACCATCGTGGACGACTCCGACGAGGACGTCGAGGACGACACCGACGTCGAGTCCGACGAATCCGACGAAGACGCTGACGAGTCCGGCGAGGACACCGACGTCGAGGCCGAGGTCGAAGAGGCCGACGAGGAGCCCGCCGCTCCGGTCGACCCGATCCAGGCCCTGCGTGACGAGCTCCGCGGCCTGCCCGGCGAGTGGTACGTGATCCACACCTACGCGGGCTACGAGAAGCGCGTGAAGGCCAACCTCGAGCAGCGTGCCGTCTCGCTGAACGTCGAGGAGTTCATCTACCAGGCCGAGGTCCCCGAGGAAGAGATCGTCCAGATCAAGAACGGCGAGCGCAAGAACGTCCGGCAGAACAAGCTGCCCGGTTACGTTCTCGTCCGCATGGATCTGACGAACGAGTCCTGGGGCGTCGTCCGCAACACCCCCGGCGTCACCGGCTTCGTGGGCAACGCCTACGACCCGTACCCGCTGACCCTGGACGAGATCGTCAAGATGCTCGCCCCGGAGGCCGAGGAGAAGGCCGCCCGCGAGGCCGCCGAGGCCGAGGGCAAGCCGGCTCCGGCCCGCAAGGTCGAGGTCCAGGTCCTGGACTTCGAGGTCGGCGACTCGGTCACCGTCACCGACGGCCCCTTCGCCACCCTCCAGGCGACGATCAACGAGATCAACGCCGACTCCAAGAAGGTCAAGGGCCTCGTCGAGATCTTCGGTCGCGAGACCCCGGTCGAGCTCAGCTTCGACCAGATCCAGAAGAACTGACCCTCACAGGTTTCCGACCAGGTCAGAGTGGCTCTCACAGCCGCTCTGACCTGCTCGGTTTTTAGCCGCACGTCTATACCCGTTATCGTGGTGCGGTATGCCTCCATCCGGATGACCGGATGGCGGGCTGAACACTCTCACTAGGACCCGGAGAGAGCAATGCCTCCCAAGAAGAAGAAGGTCACGGGGCTTATCAAGCTCCAGATCAACGCTGGTGCGGCCAACCCGGCCCCGCCGGTCGGTCCCGCGCTGGGCCAGCACGGCGTCAACATCATGGAGTTCTGCAAGGCCTACAACGCCGCGACCGAGTCGCAGCGTGGCATGGTCGTGCCGGTGGAGATCACGGTCTACGAAGACCGTTCCTTCACCTTCATCACCAAGACTCCGCCGGCCGCCAAGCTGATCCTCAAGGCCGCGGGTGTGGACAAGGGCTCCGGCGAGCCGCACAAGACCAAGGTCGCCAAGCTCACGGCCGCCCAGGTCCGCGAGATCGCCACGGTCAAGCTCCCCGACCTGAACGCCAACGACCTCGACGCCGCGTCGAAGATCATCGCCGGCACCGCCCGTTCCATGGGCATCACGGTCGAGGGCTGATCAGCCCCCTTGTGACCTCAGTGGTAGGGCCAGCGCCGGCCCGCACCACGACTCCACACACCTGAACCAACAGGAGAAGCAGTGAAGCGCAGCAAGGCACTCCGCGCCGCGGACGCCAAGATCGACCGGGAGCGCAACTACGCCCCCCTCGAGGCCGTCCGTCTGGCCAAGGACACCGCCGCCACCAAGTTCGACGGCACCGTCGAGGTCGCCTTCCGCCTGGGCGTCGACCCGCGCAAGGCCGACCAGATGGTCCGTGGCACCGTGAACCTCCCGCACGGCACCGGTAAGACCGCCCGGGTCCTGGTCTTCGCGACCGGTGACCGTGCCGAGGCCGCGATCGCCGCGGGCGCCGACATCGTCGGCTCCGACGAGCTCATCGACGAGATCTCCAAGGGCCAGCGCCTGAACGAGTTCGACGCCGTTGTGGCCACCCCGGACCTCATGGGCAAGGTCGGCCGCCTCGGCCGCGTCCTCGGCCCGCGTGGTCTCATGCCGAACCCGAAGACCGGCACCGTCACCCCCGATGTCGCGAAGGCTGTCAACGACATCAAGGGCGGCAAGATCGAGTTCCGCGTCGACAAGCACTCGAACCTGCACTTCATCATCGGCAAGGTCTCCTTCGACGAGACGAAGCTGGTCGAGAACTACGCCGCGGCTCTGGAGGAGATCCTCCGTCTGAAGCCGTCCGCCGCCAAGGGCCGCTACATCAAGAAGGCGACCCTGACGACGACGATGGGCCCCGGCATCCCGCTGGACTCCAACCGCACCCGCAACCTCCTCGTCGAGGAGGACCCGGCCGCGGTCTGAGCCCATCCGGCTCGCTGAAGTGGTCGACCGGCCCCCTGCCCCCCCCCCCCCCGGCGCCCGGGGGGGGCGAGTTGGATAGATCGCTCACAACCCCCCGGTGTCTGACCCAGACGAAAAACACCAAAAAAAAAACTTCTGGGTGGG
>NZ_JBHWBS010000153.1:0-10497 GCF_042735655.1 Streptomyces sp. NPDC059567
CCGGGGGCACGCGGCGGGGCGGGCATTGCGATCGGCCGTGCGGCCGGGAGTAGGGGCCCCCCGGGCCGGCCGGGCCTCAGCATGTCTCCGCTGCGGGGTGATGCCCCGTCAGTGGTTGATGCAGACGTTGCCGACCGCCGGGTTCAGCGCAGCGATGAGGTTGAGGCTGTTGCCGCAGATGTTGATCGGGATGTTGATCGGAACCTGGACCACGTTGCCCGACAGGACACCCGGCGAACCGACCGCGACACCGTGCGCGTCGGCGTCCGCCAGCGCGGGGGAGGCCGCACCCAGAGCCATGAACAGACCGGCGACGACGACCGCAGCCTTCTTGCACTTCATTTCGTCTAAGTCCTTTCCGCGGCGGACGGAATTTCACGGATCTCGCGAATCGCCGTGCATTACAACGCCCGGCCTCCGCCGCACACATCACAACGACCATGCCCCGAAAAGGAAACCGGCTTATCGCCGGTCGATTGGTATTCACTCCATTGCGCTGACCCTCGGGGTCAGCGCGGCCAGACCGGTGTCGTCGTCAGACGTTCCCACTCGCGGTCCGGCATCCCCGGCACCGTGCGGCCCGCCAGGGCCCATTGCTGGACCAGCTGGGAGTAGACGGGGACGGGTCCCCGGTCGACAGGTGGTGGCGGGTCGGCCACATAACGGCTCTTCGGAATGAAGGCCATCCGCTCCCATTTCCCGGGATCGGGTGCCATCTTCTCCTCCCATACGCTGTGGTTCCCGCATCATTTCACAGACCCCGCAGGAGGGTGATTCAACCGGGCCACGCCGCGTCGCGAACCTGTGTGCGACAGGCAACGGCATACGGTGCGGGCGTTATTGATTCCGAGCCGGTGGAGACTGCCCGTGTCCGTCAGGAAATCCTCGCGCCCGCGTCGGCTGGTACTCGCCTCGGCGGCGCTCGTCGCCCTCGCCTCGGGGGCGATCGCCGGAGCCCCCGCGGCCCTGCCCGGTCCGGACGGCGGGCTCACCGTCCTCGTGGCCGGGGTCGACAGCCGGGCGGGTCTCACGGCGGCGGAGTTGAAGCGCTATCACGCCGGCGGCAAGGGCTGCGACTGCACGGACGTGATGATGCTGGTGCACGTCTCCGCCCGCAACGACCGGGTCAGCGTGGTGAGTCTGCCCCGCGACTCGCTCACCGCGTTCCCCGCCGGTCACGTCGACCAGCGGACCGGCAAGGTGCACGGCGCACACCCGGCGAAGCTCAACGCCGCGCACACGGAGGGCGGGCCGAAGCACACCCTCGAAGCGGTCGAGCGGATGACGGGCACACGCGTCGACCGCTACCTCGAGATCGACTTCCGACGCTTCATGGACGGTGTGGACCAGGTCGACGGCGGGGTGCCGATCTGCACCGTGCAGCCGCTCAAGGACCCGGTCACCGGGATCGACCTCGCTCCGGGGACGAGGAACGTCAAGGGCGGCGAGGCGCTGCAGTACGTGCGTTCGCGGCGGGACGGGGACATGGACTTCGGGCGGATGCGGAAGCAGCAGAAGTTCGTGGTCAACATGTGGAAGACGATCCGGGCGGGCGTCCTGGAGGATCCCGCCCGGCTGTGGGCGCTGGCCTCGACGGTGCGCGGTACGGCGGAGACGGAGCGTTCGCTGTCCGTGACCGAGATCTTCACGCTCGCCGTGCGGCTGCGTGATCTCACCCCCGACCGAACCGAGTTCGCGACCGTGCCGATCCGTCGCTTCAACCCCACGATCACGGGCGTGGGCTCCAGCGTCGCCTGGGACGAGAAGCGGGCGGCGGAGATCTTCGCGGCGCTGCGCGCCGAGCGACCGCTGCCGAAGGCCCCGGCGAAGCAGACGAGCGAGATCCCGCGCGGCCTCGGCGAGTACCGGCCGGCCGGCGGCGCCTCGCTCGTGTGCCCGTGACGCCGCCGAGCCGCCGCCGGGTGGCAGACGGCTCGGGGCCGCCGTTCAGCGTGCGAGCTTGCGGGCCAGCTCGGCCGGGTCCGTCGTCGGCGCGTCGCAGGTGAAGTGACGGCAGACGTACGCGGCCGCTCCTCCGTCCACCAGCGGGCGGTCCTTGAGCAGCGGGAACTCCTCGCTGTCCGGGGCGCCGAAGGCGACGACCGCGCCGGGGGTGGGGGCCAGCAGGGCGGTACGGCGCAGGGCCTGGGCGGTGTCGTCACCGGCCGCGCCGACCACCGCGATCTCGCGGGGCCCGTCGAGCAGTGCCTCCGCCGTCGCCAGCCCCCAGCCGATGAAGCGGGGTGCGCGCGGGCCCAGCGCCTTGACCACTCCGAGCGCGCCCTCGGCGGCCGCGCGGTGGGCCTCGGAGCCGGTGTGGGCCGCGTAGGAGAGCAGTGCGCCGGCGGCGGCCGTCCAGCCGGACGGGGCCGCGTTGTCCGTGGGGTCCTGGGGCCGGCGGATCAGCGCCTCGGCGTCGTGCGCGGTGTCGTACAGCGCCCCGCCCTCGGCGACGAACTGGTCCAGGACGATGTCGAGCAGGAACCCGGCGAACTCCAGCCAGACCCCCTCCCCCGTGACCCCGGCGAGCGCGAGGAAGCCCTCGGCGACATCGGCGTAGTCCTCGAGGACACCGGCGTTGGCGCCGACCCGGCCGTCCTTGGAGGTTCGCGCCAGTCGCGCGTCCGTGCCCATGTGCAGCCGTACGAGCAGATCGGCGGCCTCCGTCGCGCGCTCGACCAGGTCGGGGCGGTCGAAGAACGCGCCGGTCTCGGCGAGCGCGGCGATCGTCAGACCGTTCCAGGCGGCGACGATCTTGTCGTCGCGGCCGGGACGCTCGCGCCGGTCGCGGGCGGCGAGCAGGCGCTCCTTGATCGAGGCGATCCGGTCGCCGTCCGCGACGCCGACGTCCTGCGGGAGCTGGAGGACCGAGGCGCCCTCCTCGAAGGTGCCCTCCTCGGTGACGCCGAAGTACGAGGCGGCGTAGGCGGCGTCGTCCGCACCGAGGACGTCGGCGAGCTGGGCCGGGGTCCAGACGTAGTACGCCCCCTCGACGTGCTTGCCCGTCCCGTCGTCGGAGTCCGCGTCGAGCGCGGAGGCGAAGCCGCCCTCCGGGGTGCGCAGTTCGGAGACGAGGAAGTCGGCGGTCTCCAGGGCGACCCGCCGGGCCAGGTCGCTTCCGGTCGCTCGCCACAGATGGGCGTAGACCCGGCACAGCAGGGCGTTGTCGTACAGCATCTTCTCGAAGTGCGGGACGACCCAGTCACGGTCCACGGAGTAGCGGGCGAAGCCGCCGCCGAGCTGGTCGTAGATCCCGCCGCGGGCCATCGCCTCGCAGGTGTCGGCGGCCATCTGAAGCGCGCCCTCGGCTCCCGTACGGGCGTAGTGGCGCAGCAGGAACTCCAGCACCATCGACGGCGGGAACTTGGGCGCGCCGCCGAAGCCGCCGCGTGTCGCGTCGTACTCCCTGGTCAGGGCGAGCAGCGCCTGGGCCAGCTCCTCCTCGCCAGGGACGCCGTCGCCGCCGAAGGCGAGGGAGCGGGCGGAGAGGTCCTTGACGATCTTCCCGGCGACCTCGCCGACCTCGTCGCGGCGCTCGGTCCAGGCACGGGAGACGCCGTCGAGGACGTCTCCGAAGGAGGGCATCCCGTGCCGGGACTCGGGCGGGAAGTACGTGCCGAAGTAGAACGGCTCGGCATCCGGGGTGAGGAAGACCGTCATCGGCCAGCCGCCCTGGCCGGTGGCCGCCTGGACGGCCTCCATGTAGACCGCGTCGACGTCGGGGCGCTCCTCGCGGTCGACCTTGACGGCGACGAAGTGCTCGTTGACGTAGGCGGCGGTGGTGTCGTCCTCGAAGGATTCGTGGGCCATCACATGGCACCAGTGACACGCAGAGTATCCGACCGACAGCAGAACGGGTACATCGCGCCGTTTCGCCTCCTCGAACGCCTCGGCTCCCCACGGCCACCAGTCGACCGGATTGTCAGCGTGCTGAAGCAGATAAGGCGAGGTCATACCAGCCAACCGGTTCATACGCCCCAGCCTCTCACAGCGCCTCGCGCGACCAACGAAACCCTCACGAGCCCGCCCCGCCTGGCTGAATTGCACTTGTGGGCCATCACATGGTGGGCAGCGCCTTCTCCTCCGAGTCAGCGTCAGACTCTTCCCGACGCTCCCCGGCCCGGGCGGCCCGAACACCTCGGAACAGTAGGCTGAGCACAGCAGCGCCGGACCTGCCGAGGCTCCTCGAAGGAGGTACACCATGACCGCCGAGATGGTGGCGCCCGCGTGGATGCATGCGCAGATCAGCGCGGAACAGTACGACTCCTGGTCCGAGGAGCAGTGCGCCGGCATCGAGATCGTGGACGGGATGGTCGTCGTGAGCCCGAGCGCCTCCAAACGGCACAACCGGCTGGCTCGGGTCCTGGCCAATGCTCTGGACGCCGCCGCGGGCCCGGACTGGAACGCAGACACGGACTTCGACGTCCGCCTGCAGGACGTTCCGCTCACCAACCGTCGTCCGGACGTCATCGTCTACCAGGCGGAGACGATCGACCTCACGCCCACCCGACCCGAGCACGTGCTCCTGGTCGTCGAGGTCGTGTCGCCCGGTTCGGAAACAACTGACCGAATCGTGAAAGTGGACCAGTACGCCAAGGCCGGCATCCCCTTCTACTGGCGGGTCGAGCAGGCCGCCACCGGTGTCCCGATCGTCTATACGTACGTCCTCGACCCCGCCACCAAGGCTTACAGGGACGGCGAGATGTTCACCGGCACGGTGAAGGCCACCGTGCCTTTCTCCATCTCGGTCGATCTTGGGGTCACGTAAGGGCGGAGAAGTCTCCCCGCCTTCGACATCTGACCGATAGTGCTCGGATAGTCGTTGCTCGCGGACCGATCGGAACATTCCCCACCTCCGGGCCGGATGCACCACCTGCGGATGCCATGCCAGCTCGTAAGCGATCGTTATAGCCGTGCCCGGTCAGGAACTGATCAAGGTCACGCTGACGGAAGATCACACCAACCGGGGCAGCTACCTACGAAACTGCCCCAGGTCCCGGCATCCGGTTGCGGTTCATCGAAGCGAACAGGCCACGACTGCCCCGCTTTGCCATCGGCGCCACGAGTGCGCCAGTCGCGCGCTGGAAAACCGTGGCACTGCAGGCAGGTACGAGCTGACGTGTTCGACCACCAGCTGACCATCCATGGGCGCCACGGCCATGAGGTCGAGCGGTGAGTCGACCTCCAACATCCCCCTTCTTGTGCAAGTGACAGTAACTGAAGTACCTTGCAGGACATGCAAGATGACGCATGGTCACCTCCTTCTGTCCTACTGACGGTCGATCTCGTGATCCTGACGCTGCGCGACAGTCGTCTGCACGTCCTCCTGGTGGAGCGGGGCGAAGATCCCTTCCGGGGCATGCTCGCGCTGCCCGGAGGATTCCTGAGCCACGATGGCGAGGAGATCCTGGACGCCGCTCACCGCGAACTGAGTGAGGAAACGGCCCTGACCTCCGGCTGGGTGCACCTTGAGCAGCTGGCCGTGTACGGAAGATCGGGCCGCGACCCGCGGGGCCGAGTCGTCTCCGTAGCTCACCTGGCGATCGCACCGGGGCTGCCCGACCCTGTCGCGGGGACGGATGCCACCGATGCCGCGTGGATTCCCGCAGAAGCCGTCCTGTCCGGCGAGGCGATCCTCGCCTTCGACCACCATCGAATCGCGGCGGACGGGATCGAACGCGCGCGCACCAAGATCGAATTCTCGGCACTGGCCACAGCGTTCTGCGGGGAGAGCTTCACCATCGCAGAGCTGCAGCAGGTGTACGAGGCCGTCTGGGGCACCACACTCGACACCCGCAATTTCTACCGGAAGGTCCAAGCCGCGAAGGGATTCATCGTCCCCGTCGGCACGGACCGCAGGACCACGGGTGGACGGCCCGCACGGCTGTACCGGGCCGGCCCGAGAACCGTGCTGTTCCCACCGCTGATCCGACCCGCGCCATCTGCGACGGAAGAGAACACGAGAGGGGAAGAGGAGTAAATGCCGAAGGGCCCAGTGGTGATTCTCACCGCCCTCAATCTTGAATACCAGTCCGTGCGCCAGAGGCTGGCGGATCTTCTGGTGCATCGCCATGAGCGCGGTACCCGGTTCGAGGTGGGAACCGTACGGGGCACATCGTGCCCCGTCGCGCTCGGCCTGACGAACAAGGGGAACGCTCCCGCCGCGGTGATCGCCGAACGTGCGATCCAGGAGTTCTCGCCGGTGGCCGTGCTGTTCGTCGGGGTCGCCGGCGCCCTGTGGGACGCCACCAAACTGGGTGACGTGGTGATGGCGTCACACGTGTACGCCTATCACGGCGGGACCAGCGAGGACGACGGGCTCAAAGCCCGTCCCCGGGTATGGGAAGCGCCGCACGGCATCAGCCAGCTCGCCTCGCACCTGGCCCGTTTGAACGACTGGGCGGACCCTACACCCGGTCACGAGGACGGACCGCAGGTGCGTTTCGGGGCGATCGCCGCCGGCGAGATCCTCCAGAACTCGAGGATCTCGGCTGAGGCGAAGTGGATCCGAGAGCACTACAACGACGCGCTCGCCATCGAGATGGAGGCGGCCGGTGTGGCCCAGGCCGGCCATCTCAGCGGAGCGCCGGTGGCCATCGTCCGGGGGATCAGCGACCGGGCGGACGGCACGAAGAACAGTTCGGAGGACCGTAACTGGCAGCCGCGGGCCGCGGCGAACGCGGCGGCGTTCGCCATCCGGTTGGCAGTGGAACTGGTGGGCGAGCAGGAGGAGGCCGCAATGCCCCAGGACGACAGGGCCCGTTCGGCCGACCGGTTCGACCGGCGCGTCAGCAACACCGTCCACAACAGCACCGTCGGCATCATGGCCGGCTCAGTCACGGGCAGCAGTGTCCACATGAACACGTCCTCGAAGGCATCCGGCCCGACGGACCTGATCACGGAACTGAACGGTTTTCGCGATCAGCTGGGGTGGCACCGCACCGAGGGCGTCCTCGACGAGGACAGCTACCGGGAGGCCCTGACCGATCTGGACTCCGCCCTCCGGTCGGCCGGGGAGCGCACCCCTGAATCGTCGAAGCGGACGGTCATGACGCTCAAGAGGCTGCGCGGACTGGTCGCGGAGTGCCCGGCGCTAGTGGCCGCGTTGGCTCCCATGGTCGCCGCGGCGGGTGACCTGCCATGAGTCACGACGACAGTGCCCGGTACAGCTCGGCCGCGTTCAACTCCACCATCGGGATCCAGGCCGAGGTCGTACACGACTCCACCATCAACATCGTCCACCCGGATGCATCGCCGCAGGAGAAGTACCGGGTGGGCTTAAGGCTCCTGGAGGACGGCGTCCCCAGCCGGGCCCGTGAAATGATCACTGATGCGATCGTCCACGGGTACGACAGCTCGGAGGTTCGTTTCTACTGGGTGCTCGCCATGCTCAGCGCCCGCACCCACCACGACCTGAGCACCGAAGAGGTCGAGCGGCTGCGCTACGCCTCCAGGCTCGTGCGGACCTACGCCGAGGACGAGTGGAAGGAAGCCCTGCGCGTCACTTTCGACCTGTTGGCGGTACTCAGCACCACCGGCAGCGAGACCGGCCCCGTGCTGAAGCAGCTGCAGGACCTGCCGCTCCGCCAGTACGACGCGATCCTCCGCCACCTCGACGTCATACTCACCGGAGGGCTGAAGGACGACCTGTGGGCGGAGACCCTCGGACGGGCCAGGGCGGAACGCTTCGGCAACGACCGGGTCCAGCGGGTCTGGGCCTACTTCGCACCCGCCCCCATCGGGGCGCGGGCCGTTCGGCCCCGCCCGAGCACCGCTGCCGCCGCCAAGGCGGCCCTCCCTGTCCGGGTGGTCCTGTTCGTCATCAGCAGTGCGCTCCTCTGGGCCCTGGCACTGATCGCGGATCCGGCCCAGGCGATCGTCGAGTTACCGGTGGCACTCGGCGCGGGCCTGACCGCGGCCCGCTTCGGCGTCCGGTGGTGGGGCCGGGAGCCCACGCCGGGCCTCACGGCCGAGGCCCACGTCCCGCACCCGCCCGATCCCGCCTTCGCCGAGGACGGGTTCACCAAGCGCGTCCGTCATTCGTTCGATCACTACTTCAGCGTTCGCAGGCCCCACGGGTTCACCTCGGATGCCTGGCTCGCCCACACAGTTCAGATCCGCAGCAGCCTCGCCGCCGAGATCGCGGACCTCTACCGGGAGAGCCGAATCGGTGTGGAGCGGGTCGACTGGCTGATCCGGTACCTCGCCGAGGACGCCCGAAATCGCCACAACAACGGCACCCTGTTCGATGAGCACCGCCAGGACCAGACTCCGGGCAGGACGAAGGCCCTGACCGTGGCGGCCCTTGCCGTTCTCGGTGTCGCGGCTCTGGCCGCGTTCGGCACGGCGGTCACCGGCGCCGCCCAACCGCGGCCTCTGTGGGCGTTCCTGGCCGTGCTCGGTGCGGCCTGGTCCGGGCACGCGACCGCCTCCCGATGGCTGGAGGTCCGGCGCGAAGAGCGCCGGTTGGACCGGGAGACTCAAAAGTACCTCGAACAGCTGACCGCACGACAGATCGCCTACCAGCGCTGGCAGTCGCTCCTGGACGATTTGCGTCCCAGCGAACTGGAGATGGAGACCTGGCTCACCTGCGACAAGACTTCGTTCGTCGATGAGGCACTCCGGCACCACCGGCTCACCTGGCGCGACCTGATCACCCACACCATCCTGGTGGCCCCGGGTCCTTCCTACAAGCGTGGCCGGGTCCGAGGCGGCCCATGGCGGTACTCGCACTACGTGTTCCGCCTGTTCCTGTTCACCCAGGACGGTATCCGCGAGATCAGCTCCGAGTTCAACTTCTCCGACGGAACCCGCAGGAACGAGCAGCGGAGCAACTACCGGTTCGACGCGCTGACCTCCGTGCAGGTGACGGAGAACGCCGACGTCGGTTACGACCTAGAGCTCTTCCTCGCCAACGGACCGGCCAGGAAGATCCGCGTCAAGGACGCCGACGCACATCAATTGGCGCCGACCGAGAATTCCCAAGAAATCTCCGAGATCAACCTCAGCGCGGCCGGCTCCACCCACACCTTCCGCCTCCTGGAGGGGGTAGCGGCGGACGGGAAAGGCTGGATCGAGCGGCACGGCCCCGACAGCCTGGCCCCCTTCCAGATCGCCGGCTGATCCTGAACTCGAGCATAGGGGTGCCTGTGACCTCCACGGATGACGTCACCGAGAGCAAGATCCTGCTGGCCGAGTACGACCGCCTCAAGGAGGAACAAAAGACCCGCATAGGGTTCCGCGACAACCTGCTCTACTTCACGCTCGCCGCAGCCACTGCGGTCGTGGCGATCACCGCCCAGAGCGGACAGTCCCGACTGCTGCTCTCCGTCCCCGCGATCTGTCTGATCCTGGGCTGGACCTACCTGGTCAACGACGAGAAGATCTCGGCGATCGGCTGCTACGTCCGCGACCGGCTGGGACCGCGCCTGGGGGAACTCACCTCCGCCCACGGCGCAGTGTTCGGCTGGGAGATCTACCACCGCAACGTTGCGGGTCGCACCGTGCGCAAGCGGCTTCAGACCGCGGTGGACCTGTTCACGTACCTGGTCCTGCCCATGGTCTGCACGACCGCGTTCTGGTGCTCTCCCGTCGTTCAGCCCCTGCTCATGCTCGCTTCTCTCGGACAGACGCTCGCCCTGGCCGTACTGGGCTGGCAGTTCCTGCGTCGTACGGAGCGGTAGCACCAGGCCCCCGCCAGGCACACGTACGACACCTCCGGCCACAGGGTGCGAGTCGAACTCCGCTGTACAGTCAGCAGGCGTCCGACTCGGGCCCGGCCAGTTCGTCCAGGTCAAGGGTCTAGGTCCGTCCGTCGGCCAGTTTCATGGGCAGCTTGGCCGAGCCGTATTTGTGCGTGTGGGCCGCAATGCAGACGGAGCCAGTGGGCTGGGTGTGGGCGGCGACCTCCCCGGCGCACGGGCCCACCACCGCGTAGACGGGGATGCCGTAGCGGCCGTACTTCGCGGTGCGGTCGTCGTAGTCCTTGTGCGCAGGAGACCGAAGGAAACGCACACCCTATCGGACACTCCCGCATGCAGTGGGCTGACCAGGGCTCTGGCGAATGTCGACGTACTGGTCGGGTGCCCACTCGATCGATTCGATCTGTTGATCTTCAACCCGGATGCCGTGCTCAGGCTCAGGGCTACCACCTTGTGCGAGTTCACTGGCACCAGTGACAGCTGCTTAGCCGACGCTGAGCAGCACGGGGACGTCACGGCGGCGCGCCTCGTCGAACGCCTCGGCCGACCAGGGCCACCAGTCGACCGGGTTGTCGGCATGCTGGAGGAGGTACGGGGACGTCTCGTGGGCCAGTCTGTTCGGCATGGCCCCATCCTCGCGCACCCGGGGAAACACCGCCCGTACGCCACGGGTGGGCGGTGCACGATCGGGGCACTGATACGAGAAGCGGGGGCCCGGGCGGGGCCGGGGGGGGGGGGGGGCGGGGCCCGGGGCCCCCGGGCCCCGGGGGGGGGGGGGCGGGGGGCGGCGCGGCGG
>NZ_JBHWBS010000154.1:0-7311 GCF_042735655.1 Streptomyces sp. NPDC059567
GTGAATCCCGGCAGTGTCAGGAATCAGCGGGATACGGGATCACGTTCAGTCGATCCGCTTGAAGTCGCCCGAGTTCTTGACGCTGCCCGACGCGCCGCCCGCGGCGGTGACCTTCTTCATCCTGCTGGTCCGGCCGTCCTGCCACCAGACGTTCATCGACGCCTCGTAGGAGCAGGTGTTGCGGTAGTACACCGTGGTGGTGGTCCAGCCCTCGGCCCAGGACCAGCTGAAGCAGCCGGTCTTGCCGCGGTGGATCTCCGAGGACGCCGCCTGGGCGGGCGAGCTGAGGCCGACAGTGGCCAGAGCGATTGCGGCGCCAGTGACGCCGATCTTGGACATGCGACGCATGTATCCCCCTATTGAGTTGAACGATCTACTAATCGAACGTCTGCACGTCGGTCAAACGTGCGAACTCTGGTGATCATAGTGACTGAAGATCACGGAGGTAAAGCTGGAAAACCGTCCCCTGTCGCCGACCTGTCGGGTCGCCGGGCCGAGTGGCCGGTCGTGCTGTCAGTGGCAGCCGGTAGCCTTCGGGCGGTTGCCGAAGGATGGAGGGGCTGTGCGTGTCTTGGGTGTCGACCCCGGGCTGACGCGGTGTGGCGTGGGGGTCGTCGACGGCGTGGCCGGACGCCCTCTGACCATGCTGGGAGTCGGCGTCGTGCGCACCCCTGCGGACGATCAGATCGGCGCGCGGCTCGTCCTCATCGAACAGGGCATCGAGGCCTGGATCGACGAGTACCAACCGGAACTGGTCGCCGTGGAGCGGGTGTTCAGCCAGCACAACGTGCGTACGGTCATGGGCACCGCCCAGGCCAGCGCCGTCGCCATGCTCTGCGCGTCCCGGCGCGGCATCCCGGTCGCCCTGCACACCCCCAGCGAGGTCAAGGCAGCCGTCACCGGCAGCGGCCGCGCAGACAAGGCACAGGTCGGAGCCATGGTCACCCGGCTGCTACGGCTCTCCGCCCCGCCCAAGCCGGCCGACGCGGCGGACGCCCTCGCCCTGGCCATCTGTCACATCTGGCGGGCCCCTGCCCAGAACCGACTCCAGCAGGCCGTCGCCGCCCATCACGCAACGAAAGGCCGTTCCGCATGATCGCCTTTGTCAGCGGCCCGGTCGCCGCACTCGCCCCCACCACCGTGGTCGTCGAGGTCGGCGGCGTGGGCATGGCCGTCCAATGCACTCCGAACACCATCGCCGGCCTGAGGATCGGTCAGGAAGCCCGACTCGCCACGTCGCTGGTGGTCCGTGAGGACTCCCTGACGCTCTACGGCTTCGCCGACGACGACGAGCGCCAGGTCTTCGAGCTGCTCCAGACGGCGAGCGGCGTCGGACCCCGCCTCGCCCAGGCCATGCTCGGCGTCCACAGCCCGGACGCGTTGCGCCTCGCGGTCTCCACCGGGGACGAGAAGGCGCTGACCGCGGTGCCCGGAATCGGCAAGAAGGGAGCGCAGAAGCTCCTCCTCGAACTGAAGGACAAGCTGGGGCAGCCGCTCGGCACGAGCGGCCTCGTCGGCGCGCAGCGTGCGGTGGCCTCCGGTCCGGCGCCGTGGACGGAGCAGCTGGCCGCCGCCCTCATCGGCCTCGGCTACGCGTCCCGCGAGGCGGAGGAGGCGGTCGCGACGGTTACGCCGCAGGCCGAGGAGGCGATCGCCGCGGGCGGCTCGGCACCGGTCCCGCAGCTCCTGCGGGCGGCCCTCCAGTCCCTGAACCGCGCCCGCTGACGGGGACCCTTCCCGAACCGGGGCTCCGGCCCAGACCCCGTAGGGCGGAATTTTCATCCCGTCCGGCGTTTGCGGCACGGCCGCAGGCCGCGCGGGGGTCCGGGGGGGGGCGCCCCCGGTTCGGGAAGGGGAGGGGGAAGAAGTCCGCAGCAGGCGCCCGCACGCCGCACACCACCGCACGACACCGAGAAGGCAGACCACGTGAACTGGGACGACGACACCGCACCGCCCGCCGACGAGCGCATCGTCGCCGCGGCCGCAGAGGGTGACGACCAGGCCGTCGAGGCGGCCCTGCGGCCCAAGGACCTCAGCGAGTTCGTCGGCCAGGAGAAGGTGCGCCAGCAGCTCGACCTGGTCCTCAAGGCCGCCCGCCAGCGCGGAGCCACCGCCGACCACGTCCTGCTCTCCGGCGCCCCCGGCCTCGGCAAGACCACCCTGTCGATGATCATCGCGGCGGAGATGAACGCCCCGATCCGGATCACCTCCGGCCCCGCCATCCAGCACGCCGGCGACCTCGCCGCGATCCTCTCCTCCCTCCAGGAGGGAGAGATCCTCTTCCTCGACGAGATCCACCGCATGTCCCGCCCCGCCGAGGAGATGCTCTACATGGCGATGGAGGACTTCCGCGTCGACGTGATCGTCGGCAAGGGCCCCGGCGCCACCGCCATCCCCCTGGAACTCCCGCCCTTCACCCTGGTCGGCGCCACCACCAGGGCCGGACTCCTGCCGCCCCCGCTCCGGGACCGCTTCGGCTTCACCGGCCACATGGAGTTCTACGACCCCGCCGAGCTGGAGCGCGTCATCCACCGCTCCGCCGGACTCCTCGACGTCGAGATCGACACCGCCGGAGCCGCCGAGATCGCCGGCCGCTCCCGGGGCACGCCCCGGATCGCCAACCGCCTCCTGCGCCGCGTCCGCGACTACGCTCAGGTCAGGGCCGATGGAGTGATCAACCGCGAGATCGCCGCCGCGGCACTCGGGGTGTACGAAGTGGACAGCCGTGGTCTCGACCGTCTCGACCGCGCGGTCCTGGAGGCCCTGCTCAAGCTCTTCGGCGGCGGGCCGGTCGGCCTGTCGACCCTCGCCGTCGCGGTCGGGGAGGAGCGGGAGACCGTCGAGGAGGTCGCCGAACCCTTCCTCGTACGCGAGGGACTCCTGGCGCGTACGCCCCGTGGTCGGGTCGCCACTCCCGCGGCATGGAGCCATCTCGGACTCGTTCCGCCGCAGGCAGCGGCCCCGGGCACGCCAGGAAGCGGACAACAGGGGCTCTTCGGGGCGTGACCATGCCGTGACGGCGCGGAGACTCGTCGGACGAGGAACCAGGGTGCGATGCTGGACGTTGTTCCAACGATGCGGACTCGCCTAGACTCCGCCGATGCCGACCTTTCTGGCCGGCACGCCCACCCCCGAAGATCAGGCCGCGGGATCTCCGCGTCCGTGCGAAGGAAACCCGTCCCGTGAGTATCGTGACCCTCCTCCCCTTCATCGTCCTCATCGGGGCCATGTTCCTGATGACCCGCTCTGCGAAGAAGAAGCAGCAGGCGGCCGCGCAGATGCGCGACGAGATGCAGCCCGGCACCGGCGTACGCACGATCGGGGGGATGTACGCCACCGTCAAGGAGATCGGCGACGAGACCGTCCTCCTCGAGGTCGCTCCCGGCGTGCACGCCGTCTACGCGAAGAACGCCATCGGCGCGGTCCTCGCGGACGACGAGTACAACCGCATCGTCCACGGCGACGAGCCGGACACCGAGACGGTCGTCCCGGACGACGCCTCCTCGCTGACCGAGTCGGTCGACGCCGACGCGTCGGACGAGGTCGCCGAGGACGCCAAGCCGGACCTGACCAAGAAGGTCGAGGCCGTCGAGGCCGACGCCGAGGTCAAGAAGGACGACAAGGCCGGCGGCGAGACCGAGGCGAAGTAGTCGCGACCGGGGACCGGCGGACGCCCACCGGCGTCCGCGGTCCCCGGCACGGTTCCACGTCTGCGGGGGCAGGTCCCCACACACACTTCGTGGCCGCACCGCGCACACCCGGCGCAGGGCGGTTGGACAGGGAGAAACGACAAGGTGGCAGCACCGAAGAAGGGCCGACGGCCGGCGGGGGGCCAGAGCAGGCCGGGGCGTGCCCTGGCTCTGATCCTGATCGCCATGGTCGCGCTCACGGGCGGAATGTTCTGGTCTGGGCACACCACGCCGCGTCTCGGCATCGACCTTGCGGGCGGTACGTCGATCACGCTGAAGGCGAAGGCCGAGCCGGGCAAGGAAGACGCCGTCAACGAGACCAACATGAACACCGCGGTCGGGATCATCGACCGCCGTGTCAACGGTCTGGGCGTTTCCGAGGCCGAGGTCCAGACGCAGGGCCGCGAGAACATCATCGTCAACATCCCCCGGGGTGTGAACGAGAAGCAGGCCCGTGAGCAGGTCGGCACGACCGCTCAGCTGTACTTCCGACCGGTACTGGCCTGGGCCCCGAGCGCGCCGACCCCGGCGCCGTCCGGCAGCCCCACGCCGTCCGGGTCCGCGAAGCCGTCCGCCGGCTCCTCCGCGAGCCCGTCGGCCACGGCCACGCCGGAGGCCGGTAAGGGCAGCGCATCGGCCACCCCCTCCGCAGGTGCCACACAGGGCCGCGCCGTCAGCGAGGCCCTGAAGGCGCCCAGCCCGGGTGCCTCCGGCACCCCCTCGTCGGGCGCCTCGAAGTCCCCGGACCCCACGGCGACGACCACGCCTCCCGCCGACCCGGCCAACGCGAAGCTGCAGGAGCAGTTCGCCGCGCTCGACTGCACTCCCAAGGCCGGGAAGGCCGGAGCCGAGAAGGTCGTGCCCAATCCGGCCCGTGTCGTTCCGCCGGAGCAGCCGACCGTCGCATGCGGCGCCGAGGGTGACGCCAAGTACCTCCTCGGCCCGGCCGAGGTGGACGGCAAGGACGTCGACAACGCCAAGGGCGTCCTCGACCAGCAGCGCGGCATGTGGATCGTGAACATGGAGTTCACGGACGAAGGCGCCAAGAAGTTCTCGAAGATCACCAGCAAGCTCGCGCAGCAGCAGGAGCCGCAGAACCAGTTCGCGATCGTCCTGGACGGCGAGGTCGTCTCGGCCCCGTCGGTGCGGTCGGCGCTGAGCGCCAACGCGGAGATCTCCGGCAGCTTCACCCAGCAGTCCGCCCAGGACCTCGGCAACATCCTGTCCTACGGCGCCCTGCCGCTCTCCTTCGAAACCCAGAGCGTCGACACCGTCACCGCCGCCCTCGGCGGCGAGCAGCTGGAGGCCGGTCTGATCGCCGGCGCCATCGGTCTCGGACTCGTCGTCCTCTACCTGGTCGTCTACTACCGCGGCCTCTCCCTGATCGCCCTGCTCAGCCTCGGTGCCTCGGCCCTGCTCACGTACGTGATCATGTCCCTGCTCGGCCCGGCCATCGGCTTCGCGCTGAACCTGCCGGCCGTCTGCGGTGCCATCGTGGCCATCGGTATCACCGCCGACTCGTTCATCGTCTACTTCGAACGAGTCCGCGACGAGGTCCGCGAGGGCCGCACGCTGCGCCCGGCCGTCGAGCGCGCCTGGCCCCGTGCCCGGCGCACGATCCTGGTCTCCGACTTCGTGTCGTTCCTCGCCGCCGCGGTGCTCTTCATCGTCACCGTCGGAAAGGTCCAGGGCTTCGCGTTCACCCTCGGCCTGACCACCCTGCTCGACGTGGTCGTGGTGTTCCTCTTCACCAAGCCGCTGATGACGCTCCTCGCGCGTACCAAGTTCTACGGCGAGGGCCACGCCTGGTCCGGACTGGACCCGAAGCGCCTCGGCGCCAAGCCGCCGCTGCGCCGCTCCCGCCGTGTCTCCGCCCCCGTCGACCCGAAGGAGGCGTGAGATGGCGAAGAAGCACGACAGTCTCGGCGCCCGGCTCAACCGCGGTGAGGTCGCCTACGACTTCATCGGGAACCGCAAGCTCTGGTACGGCCTGTCCATCCTGATCACCATCACGGCGATCGTGGCCCTGGCCGTCCGCGGCCTGAACATGGGCATCGAGTTCCAGGGCGGCGCCGTCTTCACGACCCCGAAGTCCGAGGTCTCGGTCTCCCAGGCGCAGGAGGCCGCGGAAGAGGCCTCCGGCCACGAGGCACTCGTCCAGAAGCTCGGCAGCGGCGCGCTGCGCATCCAGGTCGGCGGTCTCGACACCGCGCAGTCCGACCAGGTCCGCGCCGAGCTCGCCAAGGACCTGAACATCGCCGAGAACAAGATCGCGGCGGAGCTGGTCGGCCCCAGCTGGGGCGAACAGATCGCCAACAAGGCATGGACCGGTCTCGGGATCTTCATGTTCCTGGTGGTGATCTATCTGGCCATCGCCTTCGAGTGGAGAATGGCGGTAGCGGCGCTCATCGCCCTGATCCACGACCTGACCATCACCGTCGGCATCTACTCGCTCGTCGGGTTCGAGGTCACGGTCGGTACGGTCATCGGTCTGCTGACGATCCTCGGCTACTCGCTGTACGACACGGTCGTCGTCTTCGACTCCCTCAAGGAGGGAACGAAGGACATCACGAAGCAGACCCGCTACACGTACAGCGATCTGGCCAACCGTTCGATCAACGGCACCCTGATCCGTTCGATCAACACCACCGTCGTGGCGCTGCTGCCCGTCGCCGGTCTGCTCTTCATCGGTGGCGGTGTCCTGGGCGCCGGCATGTTGAACGACATCTCGCTGTCGCTGTTCGTCGGCCTCGCCGCCGGCGCGTACTCCTCGATCTTCATCGCCACCCCGCTCGTCGCCGACCTCAAGGAGCGCGAGCCGGCGATCAAGGCGCTCAGGAAGCGGGTGCTCGCCAAGCGGGCCGCCGCGGCCGCCAAGGGCGAGCCCCTGGACGGCCCCGACGCCGACGACAGCGCCGAGGGCTTCGAGGACGAGGACCGGACCGCCGTGGTCGGCCAGCGCGGCCGTCGGGGTCGGCCCTCGGAGAACCACGGATGACCGAGGCGACGCAGGGCACCGCGGATCTGCTGCTCAGCCGGATCCGCGACGTCCCCGACTACCCGAAGCCGGGCGTGCTGTTCAAGGACATCACCCCGCTGCTCGCGGACCCGGCGGCGTTCACCGTCCTGACCGACACCCTCGCCGCGCTGTGCACCACGCACGGCGCGACGAAGATCGTCGGCCTGGAGGCACGCGGCTTCATCCTCGCCGCACCGGTGGCGGTCCGCGCGGGCCTGGGCTTCATCCCGGTCCGCAAGGCCGGCAAGCTGCCCGGTGCGACGCTGAAGCAGGCGTACGAGCTGGAGTACGGCACCGCCGAGATCGAGGTGCACGCCGAGGACCTGGCCGCGGGCGACCGCGTCATGGTCATCGACGACGTCCTCGCCACCGGCGGTACCGCGGAGGCATCGCTGGAGCTCATCCGGCGGGCAGGCGCCGAGGTCGCGGGTGTCGCGGTCCTCATGGAGCTCGGCTTCCTCGCCGGGCGGGCCCGGCTGGAGCCCGCGCTGCGCGGCGCCCCGCTGGAGGCGCTGATCACGGTCTGACACCGCACCTACCGCCATGGCGGACAATCCGAGTGCCCATGCCGACGTCGGGCCGGACGACCCGATCCCGATGGAG
>NZ_JBHWBS010000154.1:7321-10199 GCF_042735655.1 Streptomyces sp. NPDC059567
GCGGCGCCGCGGCGGCCGGGCGGCGCGCCCGGCGGTGGCCCACAAACTCGCAAGCCCCCCCCCCCGCCGGGGGCCCGCCGCCCCCCCGCCCCCCCCCCCGCCCCCCCTCTCCGTTCTCCCGGTATGTCCCGGAACGGGACTGTTCAGGCGCGTGGTGCCCGTCTCACCCCCCGTACGCGTGAGCACGGTGGCCCCCGGATCGATACCATGGCCTTTCCGGGCCTGACCGGGGGACCCGGAACCTCCCCCAGACTTCGTCCGGGGGGACCCCCAGAGGAGCGCTTTTGCCAGACGAGGCCCAGCCACTCTCCGCCGCGCAGCCCGACCCGCAGGCCGAGAAGGCCGCGGCGGAACCCGCGACGCCCGAGAACCGGCCCGCGGAGAGCAGGCCCACGCCCGTGACCCCCGCCCCGGCACCGGCCTCCAAGCCCGCGCCCGCCCCCGTGGCCCGCTCCGGCGGCGGCTCGTCCAACCGTGTGCGCGCCCGCCTCGCCCGCCTCGGCGTCCAGCGCTCCTCCCCGTACAACCCGGTCCTCGAACCGCTGCTGCGGATCGTCCGGTCCAACGACCCGAAGATCGAGACCGCGACGCTCCGCCAGGTCGAGCGCGCCTACCAGGTCGCCGAGCGCTGGCACCGCGGACAGAAGCGCAAGAGCGGCGACCCGTACATCACGCACCCGCTCGCCGTCACCACCATCCTCGCCGAGCTCGGCATGGACCCGGCCACGCTCATGGCCGGCCTGCTGCACGACACCGTCGAGGACACCGAGTACGGCCTGGACACCCTGCGCCGGGACTTCGGCGACCAGGTCGCCCTGCTCGTCGACGGCGTCACCAAGCTCGACAAGGTCAAGTTCGGCGAGGCCGCGCAGGCCGAGACCGTCCGCAAGATGGTCGTCGCCATGGCCAAGGACCCCCGCGTCCTGGTCATCAAGCTCGCCGACCGCCTGCACAACATGCGCACCATGCGCTATCTCAAGCGGGAGAAGCAGGAGAAGAAGGCCCGCGAGACCCTCGAGATCTACGCGCCCCTGGCCCACCGCCTGGGCATGAACACCATCAAGTGGGAGCTGGAGGACCTCGCCTTCGCGATCCTCTACCCCAAGATGTACGACGAGATCGTCCGGCTCGTCGCCGAGCGCGCGCCCAAGCGCGACGAGTACCTCGCCATAGTGACCGACGAGGTCCAGTCCGATCTGCGCGCCGCCCGCATCAAGGCCACCGTCACCGGCAGGCCCAAGCACTACTACAGCGTCTACCAGAAGATGATCGTCCGCGGCCGTGACTTCGCGGAGATCTACGACCTGGTCGGCATCCGCGTCCTCGTGGACACCGTCCGCGACTGCTACGCGGCGCTCGGCACCGTCCACGCGCGATGGAACCCGGTCCCCGGCCGGTTCAAGGACTACATCGCGATGCCGAAGTTCAACATGTACCAGTCGCTGCACACGACGGTCATCGGCCCCAACGGCAAGCCCGTCGAGCTGCAGATCCGTACGTTCGACATGCACCGCCGGGCCGAGTACGGCATCGCCGCGCACTGGAAGTACAAGCAGGAGGCCGTCGCCGGCGCCTCCAAGGTGCGGACCGACGTGCCGAAGAACACCGGCAAGGACGACCACCTCAACGACATGGCGTGGCTGCGCCAGCTGCTCGACTGGCAGAAGGAGACCGAGGACCCGGGTGAGTTCCTGGAGTCGCTGCGCTTCGACCTGTCGCGCAACGAGGTCTTCGTCTTCACCCCCAAGGGCGACGTCATAGCGCTGCCCGCCGGCGCCACCCCCGTCGACTTCTCCTACGCCGTCCACACCGAGGTCGGCCACCGCACGATAGGCGCGCGGGTCAACGGGCGGCTCGTCCCGCTCGAATCGACCCTCGACAACGGCGACCTGGTCGAGGTCTTCACCTCCAAGGCCGCCGGGGCCGGGCCGTCCCGCGACTGGCTGGGCTTCGTCAAGTCCCCCCGGGCCCGCAACAAGATCCGCGCGTGGTTCTCCAAGGAGCGCCGCGAGGAGGCGATCGAGCAGGGCAAGGACGCCATCGCGCGGGCCATGCGCAAGCAGAACCTGCCGATCCAGCGGATCCTGACTGGCGACTCGCTCGTCACGCTCGCCCACGAGATGCGCTACAGCGACATCTCCTCGCTGTACGCGGCGATCGGCGAGGGCCATGTCACGGCCCAGTCCATCGTCCAGAAGCTGGTGCAGGCACTCGGCGGCGAGGAAGCGGCCAACGAGGACCTCGTCGAGACCGCCCCGCCCACGCGCGGCCGCGCCAAGCGCCGCTCCAGCGCCGACCCCGGTGTCGTCGTCAAGGGCGTCGAGGACGTCTGGGTCAAGCTGGCCCGCTGCTGTACGCCCGTACCGGGCGACCCGATCATCGGCTTCGTCACCCGCGGCAGTGGTGTATCGGTCCACCGCAGCGACTGCGTCAACGTGGAGTCGCTCTCCCGTGAGCCCGAGCGCATCCTCGAGGTCGAGTGGGCGCCCACCCAGTCCTCGGTGTTCCTGGTCGCCATCCAGGTCGAGGCCCTCGACCGCTCCCGGCTGCTGTCGGACGTCACCCGGGTCCTGTCGGACCAGCACGTCAACATCCTGTCGGCGGCCGTCCAGACCTCCCGCGACCGGGTGGCCACCTCGCGCTTCACCTTCGAGATGGGCGACCCGAAGCACCTCGGACACGTCCTGAAGGCCGTCCGGGGCGTGGAGGGCGTCTACGACGTCTACCGCGTCACCTCGGCCCGCAGGCCGTAACGCGGACGCACGAGATACGGGAAGGGGGGGGCGGGCGCGGGCAGAGCTCGGCGGGGGCGGCCCCCCCCCCCCCCCCACCCCCCCCCCCCCCCCCCCCCCCGCGCGCCCGCGCGCGCGCGCGCCCC
>NZ_JBHWBS010000155.1:0-10175 GCF_042735655.1 Streptomyces sp. NPDC059567
CAGCCACCCCGTGTGGGGCCTGGAGATGTCGGACGGCACCGACCTCACCGCCGTCACCGACCTCGACGGACTCCGCGCCGCCCTGGACGACGAGGGTGGAGTCACCGCTGACCGCCGCCGCGATCAGCTCGGAGAGCAGCGACTTGGCCGTGCCCGGCTCACCCACCAGCATCAGCCCGCGGTTGGTGGCGAGGGTCACGAGCGCGCGCTCGACCAGGGCGGTGTCGCCGACGAACTTCCGGCTGACGCCCGCTTCGTCGTCACCGACGATGAACCGGCGCGCGGCCCGCAGACTCAACTGCCAGCCCGGGGGCCGGTGATCGGTGTCGCCGGCCCGCAGGGCAGCCAGCTCCTCGGCGTACCGAATCTCCGCCGGTGGCCGCTGCAGCCCCTCCTCGGGCGACTCGGCGATGCGGGCGCTCACGAGGTCAACTCCGTCAGATCGGCCAGCAGCTCGGACACGGTCACCGGGTCGAGGTCCGCGAACTTCAGCCGGTACTCCCGGCCGCCCCGGTGGTCACCAGGCCGCTTGTCCAGCCAGATGGTCTCCAGCGTCTGGTCCGGGAACATGTCGACCATGCCCACCGCGATGCCCTCGTCCAGGGCGATGACCAGATAGCACTCGGGCCCGATGCGGCGCGAGAACCACCGCTCCACGCCCGCGTCCTGCGGCTGGCCCCGCTCCCAGCCGCGCTTCTGCAGCCCGAGCAGCTTGCCGACGGGCACGGTGATGCCCTCGAAGCGGGTCAGGCGCGCCCCGCCGGCCTCCTCCTCCGTCACCGCGAGCACCGGTCGCCCGAGCTGCGGGAACGGCTGCACGATCTCGTAGTCGGCGAACAGCTCCGACCACGTCTCGACCAGCGTGTCACCCAGGTGCAGGGGGTGGGCGAGCGTGACGGTCGCGTCGTCGGCGACGGACACCGTCTCGTCCTCGGCATCCGCGTACGTCCGGTCCTCGGCCACCCGGAACGCGGTGACCGTCCCCTCCTCCTCGGCGAGCCACACCAGACGTCGCACCAGGTGCCAGACCAGCGGATGGTCCACGAACAGCTGCCGGAACTCCGCCCCCGTCCAGGAGCGCCGGGTCACCATCGCCTCCTCCAGGCGCCGCACCTGGTCCGAGGCGATCGTCCGGGCGTCCTTCTTCAGCGCGGCGAACCGCTTGCGCTCGGCCGGGGCGAGCTCGGCGTCGTCCCGTACGCCCGGCTTCGGCAGATCCTTGAGGCGCCGGCCGCTCTCGTCCCGTACGAAGGGCCTGAGCTGCTCGTCGAAGCCGACCGTGAAGCGGCGGGTGCCGTAGTCGACGACCGTGCTCCCGTCGGCGTCCAGGCCGAGATCCGGCACCAGACGGTCCGCCAGCTGCTCGCCGGTCAGGCCCAGCTCCGCCGCCACGGCGGAGATCTTCTCCTGCGCGCGGAGCTTCAGTGCCTTGAACTTCACCCGCTGGGCGATGCCGTGCAGATGCAGCAGCGCCGCGTCGGTGCCGATGGCGGCCAGCACGTCGAGCCCGTCGACCGCCCGGTGGTGCGCGCCCTCGCCCGGCCAGGCGCGGATGATCGGGGTGAGAGCGCGGACCGTGTCGTCGTCGCCGAACCAGCCGAGGGCGTGCAGCGCCCACGCGTCCTTGGGGGGCATCCCGGCGAGCCGCCACTCCTCGAACAGCGCCCAGGCGAACGCCGAGAGGGAGTCCCTCGCGCAGAGCTCCCGTACGACGGCGACACCCGGATACAGCCCACCCGGCTTGGAGAGCGCCAGCATGGTCAGGACGTGACCGACGACCGTCGGAGGCAGGGCGCCGCCCGCGGACGTCAGGAGCTGCGGAAGAGCGAGCGGATCGGCCCAGCCGCCCAGCTCCGGCATCCGCGCGGGCAGCGCGGCCTCCAACGGATCGGAGTCGAGCAGGATCTCGATCGCCTCGGTCGCCTCCGCGCCGTACTCCGCGGCCGCCTTCCGTACGACATCCGCGCCGTGCGCCGACACGATCAGCGCCAGTGCCCGCTCGGCGGCGGTCCGCGCCGCACCGGGCTTGCCCAGGGCGTCGGGCACGAGCAGCCGTGCGGCCTCGGCGCCGTGCCGGACGAACCAGGCCGTGGCCGTCTTCCCGGCCATCTTGAGCCGCTCCAGCCAGTCGGCCATCAGCCTGGCGACGGTGGGATCGACGAAGGGCATGAGGATCGGCGCCAGCGCCGTCGGCTGGCTTGCGGCGCTCCGCAGGACCGCGGGGAGCGCGGCGAGTTCGTGCCGGGCCACCATCGGCTTGAACGTGTTCTCACCGTCGTAGATGCCACCGCCCTGCCAGTCGGCCAGCAGTGGCCGGACCAGCTCGACGGGGCCGTGGGTGAACACCGCGATGTCGTGCCAGGAGTTCTGGCGCCCCTGGCGCATCTGCTCGACCAGCTCTTCCAGCGGCCGGTACGGCTGCCAGCCCGTGACCCAGGACTCGGCGGTCGTCCACTGCTGCTGCTCGCCCGGCTGCCACTCGATGCGGGAGTCCGACGGGGCGACGAGCCCGGTCACCACCCGCGGCTTGACGACCTTGCGGGGGCGCGTCCACGGCGGAGCGGTCAGCAGCTCCGGCAGGGAGTCGAGGGCGACCTCCTCGACGTGGCCTTCCTGCCGCGCGAGCGGCCCCACGATCTCGGCGACTTCCTCGGACAGTTCGGGCAGGACGGCGAGCGCGATCTCACGGTGGGCGGCGACATGCGCCTTGAGCAGTCGTCGGGCCGTGGTGGCGCTTTCGTCCGCCCCCTGCGCGGCCTCCGCCAGCAGACGCAGCGCGCGCACCGGGAAGCGACGCGCGGCGGTGATCAGGACGCCCCGCACGTGCTTGTCGTCGATGAGGTCCACCAAGTGACGGAACGCCACGTCGGAGGGGAGTTCGCCGAGCGCGGCGGCCATGGCCTTGGTGGTGTCCGTGTCGATGTACTCCCGGTTCAGCTCACGCCCGAGCAGCGGCGCCATGGCCGCGCCCACGCCCTCGGCGACGGTCGCGATGACGGCCGGGCTCCAGCCGCGATAGCCGAGCGCGTAGTCGCCGAGCAGAGCGACCTGCTCGGCGGTTCCGAGCGCACACAGAAGCATCGTGCGCGTGCCGAGGTCCACGTGCGCCGACTCTCCCAGCTGTGCGCAGCACTCGTCCACCCACCCCGCCTCCGAGGGGACGAGGTACGACACCTGGACCGTCCTGCGGACGCTGTGCCGGTGCCCGGCCAGGGCCTCGACCGTGGCCCGGTAGGTGGCGTCGTCGGCCACCGAGAGCAGGGCCCTGACCCGGTCGAGGGCCGCGCCCGTGGTGCCCCAACCCCAGCCGCCGGCGCCCTCGGGGTTCACCCTGATCCCGACGACGACACTGCGGTGGTCCCGCTGCTCCCATTCGTTCCGTGTCTCCCACAGCTCCACCGCCGCGCAGGCGGCGAAAGGCAGCCCGAACTCCGCCGCCCAGGCGTCCGCGACCAGCGCGTAGCCCTCACGCTCGGCGTTGAGCATCGCCGCGAGCGCCGCGGCGCCGACCACGTTCGGCTTCCCCTCCCGGTGCGCGCGGGCCGCCTCGACGATCCGGGCATCACTCCGCGCGGAGCCGAGGGCCTCTTCGATCACCTCGGCCTCCCCCGCGAGCAACGCCCGGAGCCGCGCCGGCGCGCCGGCGTCGACCGCGGGCACGGTACGGCGGACGCCTCCCCGCCGGGGACGCAGATTCCGCTTCCAGGCGGCGGGCAGGACGAAGGTGTCCTCGTCGGGCAGGACGGCGCGCGCGGACCCGGAGGCCTCGGGGACCTCCGGAGCGGCGCTCTCCGGCGCGGGCGGGACGGTGACCGCCGACTCGCCGACCTCCTTGTAGCCCTTCCGCTCCTTCTCCGCGACGGCCTTGACCAGGTACGACCGTGCGGCCTCGGAGGAGTCGAACTCCTTGGCCCGAGTCTGGCCGTCGGTGCCGACGCGTCCGAAACGGACCGTCACCGATGCCCCGGCCGCCTCGGCTTCCCAGAACTTGTCCGAACCGTCACCGACGTACTCCCAGCGCCGCACGGGCCCTCCCCTTTTCCCGGTTGATCATGTGTCCGCACACTAACGCGAGCCTCTGACAACGGGATCGGGCCGTGGGATCAGAGGGCGGCCGCGACCCGTTCCTGGTGGACGCGCAGGTGCAGTGTCGCCAGGTCGAGGAGGGGGGTGGGCACCGACAGGGCCCGGGCCCTGGCCACCAGATCGCCGAAGAGGTGCTCGACCTCCGTCGGGCGCCCGGCCACCAGGTCGCGGTAGAGGGAGGGCACCATCGAGGACCCGGGCGCGGTCACGATGCCCAGTGTCGCGGCCCGTTCGGACTCCGGTACGGGATGGCCCGCCGCGGCCGAGACGGCCGCCGCCTCCGCCAGCACCGCCGGCCCCAGTTCCGCGCCGCCCGGGACGGCGTTGACCTCACCGACCGTTCCGCGCATCAGGCTCGTCACCGCGCCGAAGGTCGTGATGAAGACCCACTTGTGCCACATGGAGGCCATCACGTCCTCGGGCACCAGGGCGTCGATGCCCGCCTCGCTCAGTACCGCCCGGATCTTCTCCACCCTCGGCGAGGGGGACCCGTCCTGCTCACCGATCGTCAGATGGGCTATCGGCGCGAGGCGGGCGATGTCGCCTTCGTCGCTGAGGGTGGTGACCACCTTGGCGACACCGCCGAGGACCGGTGCGGTGCCGAAGCGGGCGTTCAGGGTGTCGATGTGGGCGAGCCCGTTGAGCAGCGGCACGATCGCGGTGTCGGGGCCCACGGCCGGGGCGATGTCCTCGATCGCCTGCTCCAGGGCGGTGGACTTCACCGAGAGGAGGACGAGGTCGTACGGGGTGGTCAGCTCGTCGGCCGTGAGCAGCCGAGGCTCCACGGACCATTCGTCGTCCCGGCCGATGATGCGCAGGCCGCGCTCGCGGAGCACGGCGGCGCGGTGCGGACGGACCAGGAAGGTGACGTCCTGTCCGGAGCGGGCCAGCAGGGCTCCGAAATAGCCTCCGGTGGCTCCGGCGCCGACGACCAGGATCTTCATGAGTGGGAACCTCTCTTGGGGCCTTGGGTGGCGGACGGGGTGAGCAGCGGGCTGAGCAGACGGTGCGGGCGGGCGAGCGCCACCGTCACCGGGTCGTCGTCCTCGGACGCGGGCGCGAGTCCGGGGCCGGGGGTCACGAGGGTGTCGCGGGCCTGGACCGGCGCTCCGCAGCCGGTGCAGCGGCCGTCCCCTGCGAGGGGGGCGTCGTCGTCGACGTGGCGGAAGACGCGGCGTGGGCCGCCGTCCGGTGCGTAGAACTCGTCGCCCCAGGAGGTGAGCGCGCGGACGGCGGGCCAGAGCGACACCCCTTTGGGGGTCAGGCCGTAGACCTCGCGGCGCCCGGTGTCGGGGAGGCGCTGGAGGACACCGGCCTCGGTGAGGGTGGTGAGCCGGTCGGTGAGGATGGCGCGGGGGAGGCGCAGATGGGCGGCGAACTCCCCGAAGCGGCGGACTCCGTAGAAGGCGTCGCGCACGATCAGCAGGGTCCAGCGCTCGCCGATGATCTCCATCGAACGGGCGAGGGCACAGGTCTGACCGCTGTAGTCGCGCGGAAGTGGCATGGCGCAGACAGTAGCGCAGAGAGTTCGGTGGTTGAACTGTTTTCGCCGGGGTTAGGCTCGGCGCACGATGAAGAAGACTCCGGGGACCGGGGACGCGCACCCGGCTCCACCCAAGGCCGACAAGGCGAGCGTGCGACGGCACAACCTCAGCCTCGTCCTGCGGACCGTGCACGAGGCGGGCGAGACGACCCGCGCCGCGGTCGCCGCGCGCGTGGGACTGACCCGCGCCGCCGTCTCCTCGCTGGTCGAGCACCTCCTCGACCAGGGCTTCCTGGTGGAGTCGGGCAAGACGTTCAGCGGGCAGGCGGGGCGGCCGGGGACGGTACTGAAGGCGGCCGACACCGGAACGGCCGGGCTCGGTGTCGAGATCAACGTCGACTACGTGTCCGTGTGCGTCGTCGACCTGGCGGGCACCGACCGGCTGCGGATCACCGAGCCACTCGACAACCGCGCGGCCGACGCGACCGAGGTCCTGGGGCGCGCGGCCCGGATCGCGGCGAGGGTCCTCGCGCGGGCGGCGGAACGGGAACTCCACCCGACCGGCGTACGGCTGGCCCTGCCCGGTCTCGTCTCGTCCGGGACCGTCCACCAGGCCCCGAACCTCGGCTGGAACCGCGTCGACGCCGACCGGATCTTCGCCGCCGCCCTCACCGCCCTGCGCCCCGGGCGCCCGGAGCTGCCGGTCGCCTCGGACAACGAGGCCAACGTCGCGGCCCTCGCGGAGCTGTGGTTCGGCGCCCTGGGCGACGTACGGAGCTTCGTGCACCTCACCGGCGAGATCGGCGTCGGCGGCGCGATCGTCGTCAACGGCGAGCTGCTGCGCGGCGCGCACGGGTTCGCCGGCGAGATCGGCCACATGGCCGTCGACGCGGAGGGGCCGCTGTGCCGCTGCGGCTCGCGCGGCTGCCTGGAGCAGTACGCCGGCCAGTCGGCGCTCCTGCGGGCGGCGGGGCTCCCGGAGAAGGGGGAGACCGGGCCCTCGGGCGTCGAGGAGTTGGCGCGCCGAGCGGCGGCGGGCGAGCCGCGAGCGCTGGCCGCCGTCGAGGAGGCCGGCCGGATGCTCGGCCTCGCCCTCTCCGGCGCGGTGAACCTGCTCGACCCCGAGGTCGTCGTCCTCGGCGGGATCTACCCCCGCCTGATGCCCCGCCTGGGCCCCGCCGTCGACGCCGAACTCGCCCGCCGCGTCGTCTCCGGCCTCTGGACCCCCACCGCCGGCCGCCTCCGCCCGGCCTCCACCTCGGCCGACGCGGCGCGCGGAGCGGCAGCCGTGGTCATCCGCGACGTCCTGGCAGACCCCTTGGCCCACGGCCACTGACCCCAGGCGCCCCGGACATCCCACGTCCGGCGATCCCCGCGCGCGCCCCGCGCGCGCCCCGCGCGCGAACGGCATGCATCGCCCCACGGAAGGTCGTCGCCGACGCGGGCGAGGAGTCCGGCGGCGGTGTCGATGAGCTGGTCGACGGCGGTGCGGTCGCGAAAGATCGCCAACCGTGAGTACCCCCCTCACCGCCGAGGACAAAGGAAAGCCGGCTTGGTCGCTCATGGTGCTGCTCACCGGGGCCGCGTGCGCGGTGCTGGGATTCGGCGCGGCCTGGTCCTGGTGGGCCCTGCTCTGGGCTCCGCTGCTCCTGCTTGCCGTCGCGTTCACGATTCGCGAGTGGCGTGTCATGGCAGGCAACCACTGGCGTGCCGGCGTCCTCGAATGGTTCCTGCTCGCCGTCGCCCACCTGGGGATGGTCGCTGCGGTAGCGCTGATCGTCGGCGTGTAACGCACCTGGAGCCGGATCCGTACGCAGCTCTGTTCCGATGCCCAGGGTCTGTCCGGCGGATCTCGCCGGGCTCTCCCTGAGCACAGCCGGTGCCGTGGCACTTGACGGTTCTTCCGAACAATTGAGTCGACACCCGTTCCGAGCTGCGGGAAACTCCCCGCGATGATTCAACGAACCGACATGCCTCCCACGTGGGACGAGCGTACGCAGCTGACCACCTTCCTGGACTACGCCCGTGATACCGCGCGAGCCAAGTGTGAGGGCGTGTCCGCCGAGGACGCCCGCAAGGCCCCACTCCCGAGTTCACCGCTGATGACGCTGTGCGGGCTGATCAGCCATCTGCGGTGGGTCGAGTACCACTGGTTCCAAGTGGTGTTCCTGGGTGAGGAACCTGCGGGACCGCTCACCGAGGCGACCGACGATGATCCCGACCCCGAGATGCGAACAGCAGTCGACATCCCGTTGCCGCAGCTTCTCGCCGAGTACGAGGAACAGAGCGCCCGCTACCGTCGCCTGGTGTCCGACCACGAGCTGAACTCAACGGCCAAGCGTCCCATCAGAGACGGCCGCTACGTCGATCTCCGCTGGGTGATCCTCCACCTCATCGAGGAGACGTCCCGCCACAACGGCCACCTCGATGTCGTGCGTGAGCTCGTCGACGGGCGGACCGGCGCCTGAGAGCTGCCCTGCGGGTCACGCCCGGAGCCAGAGCCGGATCGAGGTTCGCCCACCCGTTCTTCGGCTCGGGGATGGTGTGCTTGATCTGCCGTGTGCGCAGGTAACTGCGATTGCGGCGGGAGGAGTACGCCTTGTCACCCCCGAGGTGGTCCGGGTGGGTGCGGGGGCGTCCGCCGCCGGGGCGCGGCCGACACGGATGCGTTCCATGACGGGGATGAACTGCGGGGCATCACCCCACCGGCCTGGAGTGATCAGCAGGGCCAGGGGACGGCGCTCGCCTTCCCCAGCCAGAGGAGTCCACCGACACTTGCGGGCCCCGGCCGCATGCTGATGGGCACGGCACACCGTGGACTCGACACTCAGGTCCCACACGATCGCACCCTCCGTGTCGGCCAGGTCCCGGAGCCGGGTGAGGAGCCAGTGCCAGGTGCCGGCCCGCTGCCATCGGCGGAACGAGTCGTGGACCCGGCCCCACGGCCCGTACTGGGCAGGCACGTCCCGCCACGGCACACCGGCCCGGACCCGGAACCGTATGCCGTCGATCAGCTGTCCATCGCATCCGCCGCGTGCGCGGCGGTGAACGGCACATTCCCCGCGAACCGCAGGGAGGCCGCGCGCCTACCCGCGCCCGGCACCTGCCGCTCGGCAGCAAAGGCGGGACAGGGAAGGGATGATGACGCGGCCACTGTCACCGCCGATGTCTGCGGCGCGTTGAGCTGGTAGCGCCCAGTGGCGGGCGGGCGGTATCGGACCCGACGGCCGCTACCGCCCGTCGGGTCCGCCTGCCGCGGCACTCAAACCGACCGACTGAACTGCCCGGTCGCGCTCCCGCCGAACCCACTTGTAACGTTCGGCCGTTTGGCGGCACTGACGGGTATGAACCATGACGACCCGCGTGCGCTGTTCCTCAACTGCACGCTGAAGAAGAGCCCGGAGCCGAGCCATAAGCATGGCCTGATCGACCTCAGCTCGCGGATCAAGGAGAAGCAGGGCGTGCACGTCGAGCACCTGCGGCCGATCGGCCATGAGATCGCCACCGGGGTGTGGCCCGGATATGGCCGAGCACGGCCGGCAGCGCGAAGCGTGGTGGCCGGCGATCTGCCAGCGCGTGATGGCCGCCGACATCGTCGTCATCGCCGGGCCGATCTGGCTGGGTGACAACAGCTCCCTCGCCAAGCAGGTCATCGAGCGGCTCCACGCCTGCTCCGGCCTGCTCGACGAGGCCGGGCAGTACGCCTGCTCCAGGAGGGTGGGCGGCTGTCTGATCACCGGCAACGAGGACGGCGCCGAGCAGTGCGCCATGAAGGTCCTCTACGGCCCTCCAGCACCTGGGGTACGTCATCCCACCGCAGGGCGGACGCCGGCTGGATCGGAGAGGCCGGTCCCGGCCCCTCGTATCTCGATCCGGGCTCCGGCGGTCCCGCCAACGACTTCACCAACCGGAGCACCACGTTCATGACGTGGAACGTGCTCCACATGGCCCGGCTGCTCAAGGACGCCGCATCCCCACGCACGGGACCCAGCAGTCGGAGTGGGCCGCCGGCTGCCGCTTCGGCTTCGAGAACCCGGAATACCGCTGACATCAGCAACGAAAGGCTGAGAATCATGACTGTCGAGACGGTCGACACCGTTCCCACCTGCGCCTACCCGGGCTGCACCCACGCGCCCGAGCCGAAGGCGCCCGGCGAGGAGGGACCGGCCTCCCGTTACTGCGACCACCCCGACCACAACGCGCTCGGCGCGTTCCGGAAGTTCCGCGCCAAGCGGCAGCAGCGCAAGGAGGACAAGCGCGCGGCGGCCGAGGCCAGGAAGGCGGCCAAGGAGGAGGCGAAGGGGGCCGCTCAGGCGGCACCGGTCCCCGGCGAGTCGTGGCCCGCCTCCTCCGTACCCGGGGCCGCGGTCGTGTCCCGGGAGCACGGACACGCCCCCACCGCGGAGGTGTCCGAGCCCACCCTGCCCCCGCCGTCGGCGGAAGCCGTGCACGGTGAGCTGGGCTCGATGGAGGAGGCCATGGAGGCCGTGGCCTCCTCCATGGCGATGGCCGATTGTGGTGACGGAGCCCAGTCCCGCGACACCGTCGTCGCGCTCATCAAGCAGCTCTCCGCCGATCTCCCCGCCTACATCGAGGAGTTGGCGAT
>NZ_JBHWBS010000156.1:0-8245 GCF_042735655.1 Streptomyces sp. NPDC059567
GGGGGGCGCGTCTTTGTTTCTCCCCCCCGGCCCGGGGGGGGGCCGCCCCGCCCGGCCCCCCGGGGGGGGGGGGGGCCGCGCCCGTACGCCGTGGGTAGGCTCGGCCCTCACAGGCGACCGGAGGGTGGGAGCACAGCGTGGCCGAGACGGAGCGGTACGGCGATCCGGCGGTGCGGGAGGCCGTGGCGGGGCGGATCGCCGCGGAGTGGGGGCTCGAACTGCCCGGCTCCTTCTTCCGGTTCCTCGACTTCCTGGCCGCCCTCGGCCCGGCCGAGGAGCGGGCGCTGCGGGACCTGGAGCTCGCGCCGTACGGCGTCATGGACCTGTTCGTGGATCCCTCGGCGCTCCCCCGCGGGGGTCTCGACATCCGGGCGCACGGGCGGTACTACCGCGATCCTCCGGAGTTCCTCACGTTCCTGCACGGCGGGTCGGACGGACTCCACTACGGGCTCTGGTCCGACGACGGGCGCACCTGCGACGGAGTCGCCTCGTACTACTCCCACGACGGCGGCGACATCGAGCGGCGCCACCGCACACCGCTGGAGGCGGTGCGGGCGCGGATCGAGCGGGCGGAGCGGGACCTGGCGGAGTACGCGGCCGACGGGGACGGGGCGGAGGTCGCGCGCCTCGCGGATCTCGGGCGGCTTCGGGTGACCCTGACGGGCTTCGAGACCGGCGAGCGCACGGAGACGGGCCTCGCGTACTCCCATGCGTACGACGCCCGCCGGCCGGACGTGGACCCCGACCGGGTCACGACCCTGGATGGTGCGGGAGCGCTGGTGTCTGGTGCGACGGCACTGGACCGTCCACCGCACAACGGGGCCGACGAGTACCGCTTCGGCACCTTCATGGAGAAGCTGTTCGAGGACGCGGAGTCGCTGCGCGCGGCCCGCGACGAGGCCCTGCGGCGGGCGGCCGCCGACGATCCGACGGAGGCGCTGGTGCTCGGACGGGACCTGCACTGGGCCTCGTACGGCGAACCGGACCGCGAGGAGTACGCATGCGAGCTCCTGGCCGTCGCGTACCGCGACCTCGGCCGCCCGGCCCTCGCGACGATCGCGGCAACCCACCACCGCCACCGCGCACTCGCCCACGTGGACGTGCTGGGGCCTGCGCGCTGAGCAGCCACCGCCGACCCCGAGAGCGCTTTCCCCGGACGGACCCGCCCGCCCGCCACCGGATACCCTCGACGCTGTCAGCGCCGTCACCCACCGTGTCCGTGAGGAGCCACCCTTGAGCGAGTCGACGTCCGGGACGCGTCCGACCCTGGAAGCCGTCGCCGCGCGCGCCGGGGTGTCCCGGGCGACGGTGTCCCGCGTCGTCAACGGCGGGGCCGGGGTCCGCGAGGCCCTGGCCGAGAAGGTGCGCAAGGCCGTCGAGGAGCTCGGCTACATCCCCAACCACGCGGCGCGGACCTTGGTGACCCGGCGCAACGGCGCCGTCGCCGTGATCATCGCCGAGCCCGAGTTCCGGATCTTCTCGGACCCGTTCTTCGAGCAGCAGGTGCGCGGGATCAGCCGTGAACTCACCTTGCACGACGCCCAGTTGGTGCTGCTCTGGGTCGAGGGCCCGGGCGATCACGAGCGGATCGCGCGCTATCTCGGGGGTGGCCACGTCGACGGCGCGCTGGCGTTCTCGCTCCACAACGACGACGAACTCCCCGAGATCGTCCGGCGCGTCCAGGTGCCCACGGTCTACGGCGGGCGCCCGGGCTGGACCGGCCCCGAGGGCGAGCCGCCGGTCCCGTACGTCGACTGCGACAACCGCGGCGGGGCCCGCGCCGCCGTGCGCCACCTCCGCTCGCTCGGCCGCCGGAACATCGCGCACATCACCGGCCCGCGCGACCAGACCTCCGCGCTCGACCGCCTCGACGGCTACCGGGACGAGCTGCCGGACGCCGGGCCCGACCTGGTGGCCGAGGGCGCGTTCACGGCGGAGAGCGGGGCCCGGGCGATGAGCGAGTTGCTGGCCCGCCGCCCCGACCTGGACGCCGTGTTCGCGGCCAACGACCTGATGGCCTCGGGAGCGTTGCGGGTCCTGCGCGAGCAGGGCCGCCGGGTGCCCGAGGACGTGGCGCTCGTGGGCTTCGACGACATGCTCCAGGTGGCCGAGGCGACGGATCCCCCGCTCACGACGGTCCGTCAGGACATCGAGGGCATGGGCCGGTTGATGGTACGGCTCCTGATGCGCACCCTCGACGGTGCGGGCGTCGCCGAGCCCGTGATCACGCCGACCGAGCTGGTCCGGCGCGCCTCCGCGTGACGACCGCGCCCCGGAACGCCGTGTAAGGGCCTTGAACTCCGGGGCGAACAGCCCTGGTACATCGAGCTGTTACGCGTTCGACTCTTGACGGGAACCTCGATGGAGAGGCACGCTCCTGACGCATTCCTGAGAGCGCTCTCAAGACGGAGGCTTCCCATGCCCACTGCCCGATCCGCCCGATCGACCGCCGCACGTCTCGGCGCCGTCGTCCTCACCGGCGCCCTGCTCGCCGCCTGCGGATCCGGGGGATCCGACGGCGCCTCCGACGATGCGGGCGGCAAGGTCACGATCACCGTCGACCTCTACGGCTCCTTCGGCTACAAGGAGGCCGGACTGTACGCCGCGTACGAGAAGCTCCACCCGAACGTCACCATCAAGCAGACCGACACCGAGGACGAGCAGGACTACTGGAAGTCGCTCCAGACCCGGCTGGCCGGCGGGGGCGGACTCGCCGACGTCCAGGGCCTGGAGGTCGGCCGGATCGCCTCGGTCACCCAGCAGCAGTCGGACAAGTTCGAGGACCTGACGAAGTACGGCGCGGACGCCCTGAAGAGCCAGTTCGCCGACGCCAAGTGGTCCGCCGCGACCACCAAGGACGGGAAGGTCCTCGGCCTCGGCACCGATGTCGGCCCGGAGGCCGTCTGCTACCGCACCGACCTCTTCAAGCAGGCCGGACTCCCCGTCGACCGCACCGAGTTGGCTCAGAAGTGGGCCACCTGGGACGGCTATCTGGAGCTCGGCCGGCAGTACAAGGCCAAGGCTCCGGCCAAGAGCGCGTGGATGGACAGCGTCGGCAGCCTCTTCACCGTCATGATCGGCCAGGAGAAGGAGCGGTACTACGACGCCTCGGGCAAGCTGATCTACGCCGAGAGCCCGGCCGTGAAGACGGCCTGGGAGACCTCGGCGAAGGCCGCGCAGGAGGGGCTGAGCGCCAAGCTCGACCAGTGGTCGCCGCAGTGGAACCAGGCGTTCTCCACCGGCTCCTTCGCGACGCTCCCCTGCCCCGCGTGGATGCTCGGCTACATCAAGGGCCAGGCCGGCGACGCGGGCAAGGGCAAGTGGGACATCGCCAAGCTGCCCGGCGGCGCCGGGAACTGGGGCGGCTCCTACCTCTCCGTGCCGCGTGCCGCGAAGCACAAGAAGGAGGCGTACGAGCTGATCAAGTGGCTCACCGCCCCCGAGCAGCAGGCCACCCTCTTCACCAAGCAGGGCAACTTCCCCTCCTCGACCGGCGCCATCGCCAAGGTCGCGTCGGCGACGGACCCGTACTTCTCCGGTGCGCCGATCGGTCAGATCTTCGGTGACGCGGCCAAGGCGGCTCCGGTGCAGGTGCTCGGGGTCCACGACAAGAACGTCGCCGACCAGATCACCAACGCGCTGAGCGAGGTGGAGCGCAAGGGCACCAGCCCGGAGAAGGCGTGGTCGAACGCGCAGAAGGGCGTCGAGAACGCCATCGGCTGAGTGCCGGGGCGGTGCCCGGCTTCGGCCCCCGCCCCGGGCGCGGGCGACGGCGCGTCGTCGTCGCACCGCCGCCCGTGCCGGGCGGCCCGCGAGCACCCCGGCCCCGCCCCGGCCGGCCGCCTCCGCCCCACCGCGCCCGGCCGGCCCGCCTCCACCGCATCCCTCCCGACCATCCGAAGGGCCGCACCGTGACCCTCACCGCCTCCGGGCCCGCGACGGCGCCCGTCCCGCCGCCGCAGGCCCGGTCCACCCGCCGCGCGCCACGCCGCAGGTGGGCCGCCCTCGTCCCGTACGCCTATCTCGCCCCGTTCTTCACCCTGTTCGCGGCGTTCGGCCTCTTCCCGCTCCTCTACACCGCCTTCGTCTCGCTCTACCGGGTCGAGCTGCAGACCCCCGGCGACATGGAGTGGCGTGGCCTCGGCAACTACGCGGCGCTGCTCACCGACGAGTTCTTCTGGACCGCGCTGCGCAACACCTTCACCATCGGGGTCCTGTCGACGGTGCCGCAGCTCGCCATGGCGCTCGGCCTCGCGCATCTGCTCAACTACAAGTTGCGGGGCCGGACGTTCTTCCGTACGGCGATGCTGCTGCCGTACGCGACCTCCGTGGCCGCCGCCACGCTCGTCTTCGCCCAGCTCTTCGGCCGTGACTTCGGGCTCGTCAACTACGCCCTCTCCCTGGTCGGTTTCGGCCCCGTCGACTGGCAGAACGGCACACTGGCCTCGCAGATCGCCGTCTCCTCGATCGTCGTCTGGCGCTGGACCGGCTACAACGCCCTGATCTATCTCGCCGGGATGCAGTCCATCCCCGCCGAGCTGTACGAGGCGGCGGAGATGGACGGCGCCTCACGGTGGCGGCAGTTCATCCACGTCACCCTGCCCGGGCTGCGCCCGACGATCGTCTTCACCACGGTCGTCTCCACCATCGGCGCGACCCAGCTCTTCGGTGAGCCGCTGCTCTTCGAAGGCTCGGTCTCGGGCGGCATCTCGCACCAGTACCAGACCCTCGGGCTCTATCTGTACGAACAGGGCTGGGGCTTCTTCCACCTGGGCCGGGCCGCCGCCATCGCCTGGCTGATGTTCCTGCTGATCCTCGTCCTGGTCGGGGTCAACGCCCTGCTCCTGCGCCGCCGTTCACGGAAGGAGGGCCGGGCATGAGCGTGCGCGTCGCGGGCCGTACGGGCCACGGGGGCCGGATCACGTACGCGATCCTGGTCCTGGCCGTTCTCGTCTCCGCCTTCCCCTTCTACTGGACGATCGTCGCCGCCAGCCGCTCCAACGCCGATCTGGCGCAGGTGCCGCCGACCCTGCTGCCGGGGCCGAACCTCTTCCGGAACTTCGAGGCGGTCATGGAGGAGGCCGACATCGGCACGGCGCTCCTCAACTCCCTCGTGGTCTCGGGCTCCATCACGGTCGGCACGGTGCTCTGCTGCACACTGGCCGGGTTCGCCTTCGCCAAGCTGCGCTTCCGCGGCCGGGGCGCACTGCTCGCGATCACGGTCGGCACGATGATGATCCCGCCCCAGCTCGGGGTGATCCCGCTCTTCATGCTGATCGCCGAGCTGGGCTGGGTGAACCAGCTGCAGTCCGTGATCCTGCCCGGTCTCGTCTCCGCCTTCGGTGTCTTCTTCATGCGCCAGTACCTGGTCCAGTCGCTCCCGGACGAGCTGATCGAGGCGGCGCGGGTCGACGGGGCGTCCTCCGCCCGGATCTTCTGGTCGATCGTGGTGCCCGTCGCCCGGCCCGGTATGGCGGTGCTCGGGCTGCTCACCTTCATGGCCGCCTGGAACGACTTCTTCTGGCCGATCGTCGCGCTGTCCTCGCAGGAGCCGACGGTGCAGGTCGCGCTGCGTCAGCTCGGCGGCGGCTACGTCCACGACCAGTCCGTGATCATGGCGGGCACGCTGCTCGGCACCCTGCCGGTGCTGCTCGTCTTCGGCCTGCTCGGCCGGCAGATCGTGGGCGGCATCATGCAGGGCGCCGTCAAGGGCTGAGCCGACGCCGGGCGGCCGTTCGCCGGAGCCGTACAGGACCGACCCGTATCTCCCCTCACTCTCACAGGAGTTCTCCGTTCATGAACGCTCTCTTCCCTGACGGATTCCGCTGGGGCGCGGCCACCGCCGCGTACCAGATCGAGGGCGCGGCGGCCGAGGACGGCCGTACCCCGTCCATCTGGGACACCTTCAGCCGTACGCCGGGCAAGGTGCGCAACGGCGACACGGGTGACATCGCCGCCGACCACTACCACCGGATGCGCGAGGACGTCGCCCTGATGCGGGGGCTGGGCCTGACGGACTACCGCTTCTCCCTCTCCTGGTCCCGGATCCAGCCGACCGGGCGGGGACCGGCCGTGCAGAAGGGGCTCGACTTCTACCGCGCCCTGGCGGACGAGCTGCTCGAGTCAGGCATCCGTCCCGTCGCGACCCTCTACCACTGGGATCTCCCCCAGGAGCTGGAGGACGCGGGCGGCTGGCCGGAGCGTGCGACCGCCGAGCGCTTCGCCGAGTACGCGGGCCTCGCCGCGGAGGCGCTCGGCGACCGGATCACCACCTGGACGACCCTCAACGAGCCCTGGTGCGCCGCCTTTCTGGGCTACGGCTCCGGGGTGCACGCCCCGGGCCGCACCGACGACGGTGCCGCTCTGCGCGCCGCCCACCATCTCAACCTGGCCCACGGTCTGGCCGCCGGTGTGCTGCGCGAGTCCCTGCCGTCCACGGCGGAACTCTCCCTGACCCTCAACCTCCATGCGATCAGGGCCCATTCGGATGCCCCGGAGGACGTGGACGCCGCCCGCCGGATCGACGCCGTCGGGAACCGGATCTTCCTCGACCCGGTCTTCCACGGCCGTCTGCCGGCCGATCTGGTCGAGGACACGCGGCGGATCACGGACTGGTCCTTCGTCCTGGACGGCGACCTGGAGGCGATCTCCACACCGATCGACTCGCTCGGGATCAACTACTACTCCCCCTCCGTCGTCGCCGCCGGCACCTCGGAGTCCCCCTCGCCCTGGCCGGGCGCGCCGGACCGGGTACGGTTCCTGCCCGCGCACGGGCCGCGCACGGCGATGGACTGGCCGGTGGACCCGGACGGCCTGTACGAGCTGCTGGTCCGGCTGCGCGACGAGCTGCCGGGCGTACCGCTGCTGATCACCGAGAACGGCGCCGCGTACGACGACTACGCCGACCCGGAGGGCGACGTCCACGACCCGGAGCGGGTGGCGTACGTCGACGCGCATCTCGCGGCCGTGCACCGGGCGATCGCCGACGGCGCGGATGTGCGCGGGTACTTCCTGTGGTCGCTCCTGGACAACTTCGAGTGGGCCTACGGCTACGGCAAGCGCTTCGGCATCGTGCACGTGGACTTCGCGAGCCAGCGCCGTACGCCGAAGGACAGCGCGCGCTGGTACGCGGAGGTGATCAGGCGCGGCGGGCTGTCCCGCTGAGCCTCGCCGCGCGGCGCGCCTCGCGGGCGAGCGGCAGGTAGCGCAGCCGCTCGGGGAGTACGGGCACCACGGCCCGTACGACCCGGGCGAACCGGCGCAGCCGGCGCTCCTGCGCGTCGGTCCACTCCAGGCCGACGGCCTCGCGGGCGTCCGGCGGCATCAGGCCGACGGTGACAAAGGAGCGGAAGCGGGCGAGGCGGGGCAGGAGCACCGGCCACAGCGCCTTGAGCAGCAGCCGCAGTGGCAGGGGGCCACGGTCGGGCGGGGGCACCGGCTGGTCGGTGGCGACGAGCTCGCGCAGGACGACGGTGGCCTCCAGCTCGCCGAGCATCTTGCGGTAGTACGGCCAGAACTCCTCGATCGTCTGCGGCATGTCCCGGTCGTGGATGCCGAGGATGCGGCCGACCTGGAGCCACTCGGCGTAGAGCCTGCGCTCCTGGGCTTCGGTGAGCGGGCGGTGCAGGAGGCTCAGTCCGTGGTGGTAGACGGGGAAGCCGGTGGCGTGGACCCAGGCGTAGTTCGACGGGGTGAGCGCGTGGTAGCGGCGGCCGTGGGCGTCGGTGCCCTGGATGGTCCGGTGGAGCTGCCGGAGCCGGCGCCCCTCCTCGGCCGCGCCCTCGCCCCCGTAGACCCAGAGCTGCGCGGAGCGCAGCGAGCGCTCGCCGCGGCCCCAGGGGTCGGTGCGGAAGACGGAGTACTGGTCGACGCCCGCGCCGACGGCGGGGTGGGCGACCTGGAGGGCGAGCGCGGAGGGCAGCATCAGCAGGCCCCGGACGTCCCCCGCGACGCTCCACAGCACTCCGCCGACGGGCGGCGGCTCGGGCGCGGTCTCCTTCGGGCCTCCGTCCGTGGCGGGCCGGGTGGGCCCGACGGGCCTGGTCGGTCCGGTCATGGGCACTCTCCTCACGTTCTCAGCGTGCCCCGACCGGGCCTTTCCGGCAAAGGGCGCACATGGGTCGGGGCCGCGTCCCGGGCCGCGGCGCGCGCGGCCGCGTACAGGTCACGGAGGGGGTGGTTTACACAGCTGTCGCGGCCGACGGGAGTGGGGGGGTATAGCTCGGTGGGGGCGGGTGGCGGCAAC
>NZ_JBHWBS010000156.1:8255-10079 GCF_042735655.1 Streptomyces sp. NPDC059567
AAAGGGCGAACTTGGGTCGGGGCCTCGTCCGGGGACTCGGCCCGGGGCGCGGCCCCGATCTCGTGGTGCGTGGGTGTCAGCCGCGGTCGGCGCCGACGGGCTCGCCGACGATGCGGCCGGCCAGGGCGCGGGCCCAGGCGTCGACGTCGGCGGAGAGCTCGCGCTCGGCGGCGGCGCGCTCTTCGGCGATGCGCGCGGAACCGGCGGCCAGGATCGCGTCGCGCTCGGCCATGCCCTCGGCGCGGGCGGCGGCGATGGCGGCCGTGCCGTCCTCGGTGGCCTTGGAGCGGATGCGGGCGGCGTCGTGGCGGGCCTCGGCGAGCTCGGCCTCGTACTGCTCACGGATCTGCGTGGCCTCGGCGCGCAGGTCGTCGGCGCGCTCGGTGCCGCCGGCGATGGCGTCCTCGCGCTGGGCGAGGGTGCGGTTGATCTTCGGCAGGATGCCCTTCGCCAGGATCAGGAAGGTGAGGGCGAACAGCACCACGCCGAGGATGAGCTCAGCCGTGACGGGGTTGAGCGGACCGAGGTCCATGTCGAAGATCGTCGAGTTCTGCGCGAGGGTCATGCGCGCATGATACCTGCTCGAAAAGGCGACAATTTCCGCGGGTGCTCAACTGTTGGCATGTTCGTGCCGACCGCGCAAGATTCCCGGCACCCAGAGTCTACCGGAAGGTAACTACGGCTGATTTGATGTGCCGCGCCGCACCAACCCCCCACCCACACACGGGAGTTTCTGTGCCGATCGCCGCCCACCGCCGTCGTGCCTCCGGCGCCGCCCTGTCCCTCGCGCTCGCCGCCGCGACCCTGGCCACGGCAGCCCCCTCCGCCTCGGCGGCCGAGGCCCCGCGCCTGAAGGTGCTCAGCTACAACGCCTTCCTCTTCAGCAAGACCCTCTACCCGAACTGGGGCCAGGACCACCGGGCCAAGGCGATCCCCGCCGCCGGCTTCTACCAGGGCCAGGACGTCGTGGTGATCCAGGAGGCCTTCGACAACTCCTCCTCGGACGCCCTCAAGGCGAACTCGTACGCCCAGTACCCGTACCAGACTCCGGTCATGGGCCGGAGCAAGAGCGGCTGGGACGCCACGAGCGGGGCCTACTCCGCCACCACCCCCGAGGACGGGGGCGTGACGATCCTCAGCAAGTGGCCGATCGTCCGCAAGGAGCAGTACGTCTACAAGGACGCATGCGGTGCGGACTGGTACTCGAACAAGGGCTTCGTCTACACCGTCCTGAACGTGAACGGCACCAAGGTCCACGTCGTCGGCACGCACGCCCAGTCCACGGACCCGGGCTGCTCGGCGGGCGAGGCGGCGCAGATGCGCAGCCGCCAGTTCAAGGCGATGGACGCCTTCCTCGACGCCAAGAACATCCCGGCGAACGAGCAGGTCATCGTGGCCGGCGACTTCAACGTGGACTCCCGGACGTCCGAGTACTCGACCATGCTGAGCGACGCGGGCCTCGCCGGCGCGGACACCCGCACCGGCCACCCGTACTCCTTCGACACGGAGCTGAACTCGATCGCCTCCGAGCGCTACCCGGACGACCCGCGCGAGGACCTCGACTACGTCCTGTACCGCTCGGGCAACGCCCGGCCGGCGAACTGGACGAACAACGTGGTCCTGGAGACGAGTGCGCCCTGGACGGTCTCCAGCTGGGGCACGCAGTACACGTACACCAACCTCTCCGACCACTACCCGGTGACGGCCTACTGAGCGCACCGCGCCTTCGGATCACCGATCTGATCACCGATCGTACCCGGGGACCCCCCCCCGGTCGTGCGGGGGCGGCCGCGCGCCCGCCCGCGGCCCCGCCGGGCGGGCGGG
>NZ_JBHWBS010000157.1:0-9825 GCF_042735655.1 Streptomyces sp. NPDC059567
GGACTCGGAAGAGTCCGGGGCCGCCCCTTTGCCCGTCTAGCCGATGCGGTGGTCGATGTCGGGGCGGGCCGCTCTCAGGGCCGCCAGGGCAGGGCCGTCGAGCATGTCGTAACCGAGGATCCGCAGCCCGGGAATCTCGGCGAGGGCTCGCACGGAGTCCGGTCGCAGGGGATTGTCATGGAGCCAGATCGCCTCCAAGCCCTCCAGCCCGCGCAGCGGGAGCAGACTGGTCACGCCGGGGCACTCTCGGAGGGTCAGGCGTCGCGGCACCACACCGCTCTCCCTGAGCCACTCGACGCCGTCCAGGACGGCGTTGCCGACGATCTCGACCACGTCGGGGCGGACGAAGGCCATGGTCCGGCAGAGTTCCTCGGCGGTGAAGTCGCCCAGGAAGACCACGTTTCCGACGCGGCCGAGCAGACCCAGGTGCGAGAGCTCCGCCCGGTTCGAGACGAGCAACGGATCCTTGTCGAGGTCGAGACGCGCCAGGACCTCGCGGGCGTAGGCGGCGGTGGGAAACCGGCGCCAGCGGAAGGGCAGCCGGTAGGCGAACTGCGAACCCACGAAGGCCCGGGCGTACGGGATGGCCTCCGCGCCGCCGATCGCGCAGATCACCTCGATCACGTGCTCGTCGAACCAGCCGTTCTCGTGGGGGCCGGGCAGCAGCGGCAGGAGGTACGGGCCCAGCCGGGCCAGCTGGTCCACCTGCTCGGGGCTGCGTGGCGGCAGCACCGACGTCACCGCGTTCCGTACGCGGTGGTGGAGCGGCTCGGACAGCCACGCCGCGTGCTGGGCGCACAACGCCGCCAGGACGTACAAGGTGGTCTTCAGGTCCCACTTCCGGCTCGCGGAGCCCGCCGCGAGGAGGCCCTCGACGAGGACGGGCAGTTCCCGGCGGGAGCAGTGGCCGGCCGCGAGGAGGAGGACGTCGTGCCACTGCTGGTCCCGTGCGTGGCGCAGGAGCTCCGGTATGAGGTCGTCCTCCACGAACTCCTTCGCCGCCAGGAAGTCCTGGAACGTGCGGTGCGCGAACTGGAAGACGTCGTCCCTCCGCTCCTGGAGGAGGCCGCTGCGGTTGAGGAGGTGGGTGAGGATCTCCTCGGACGTGCCCTGCCCGACGACCCTCGGCATCCCCGGCAGCGCGCGGTTCAGCTGGTGCAGGGCCTGGTCGCGGGTGAACTCCGTCTGGCCGCCCCGGACCAGCCAGGCCGCCAGGCGCTGGAGGAGCTGCTGGTGCTCCTCCACCGACATCCGGATGCCGTCGGGGGCGTCGATCCGGCGCCGGTCGTCGCGGGCGCCGAGGAGCATCCGGAGCGCCGATTCGTACAGCGCCCAGCGGGTCTCGGGCAGGAACCCCTCCCGTAACCGGTGCAGGGCGCAGGTCACCGCGCAGAGGAGCGGGGTGCGGGCGAGGTCGGACAGGGTCGGATTGTGGTCGAACTGCTGGAGCAGGTCCTGTTCGAGTCCCTTGAGGGCCTCGGGGTCCTCGCCGTCGAGGCCGGCCGCGTCGTGCCAGGCGGTGACGAACGCCTGGATGTCCTGGTCCCGCATGGGCAGCAGGGTGAGCTCCTCGAAGCCCTCGGCGGCCAGCCACTCCGGCTCCACCGCGAGCGGCCGTACGGTCGCCACACAGCGGGTGCGAGGGAAGCGGGCGAGGAGCCCCGAGAGCCAGGCGTGCGCGGCCTCCCGGTCCTCCGGGGGCACCTCGTCGAGACCGTCGACGAGCAGCAGCGCCCGGCCCCCGGACAGCACCCTGCCTGCCCAGCCGTCGGGCGCCGGGTCGACCATCAGGCCCGCGACACCGGGGAGTTCGGCGGGGGAGGGGAACCCGGAGCCGCGGGCCCGGAGCGTGCGGAGCGGGACGACGAAGGGCACGAGGCCGTTCAGCTCGGCGAGTTGGGGTCCGAGGGTGCCGGCGGCGGCGTGGGCGGCGAGCCACCAGACGAGGGTGGTCTTGCCCGCGCCGGCGTCGCCGCGGAGGAGGACGCGGGGGCGTGAGGCGAGGAGTTCGTCGACGCGGTGGGGGACGGGGGTGGATCCGGGCTCCCTGGAGGTGGCCTCCAGGGACAGATAGGCGGTGTCGAGGTCCCACTCGGAGGCCCGGCGGTTGAGTTCGTCCAGCCCGAAGATCTTGGTGCGACGGTACGCGGCACCGAGGGCTTCGGCGTACTCCTGCTCATGGGAGGAGTCGACCGTGGTGTGGTGCGTCTGGGCGGCAGGCTCCGGCGGGAGGCTGCCGATCGCCTTGACGTAGGCGCCTCTGAATCCGTCGCCGGCGACGATCGCGGCCAGGGGCACGCACTCCACCCGCAGATGGCCGCGGCCGCGCGGGATTCCCTTGACGATCCCCAGCAGCCCGCTGCCGGCGAACACCGGCGCCCCGGAGAGGCCCGCGAGGGGGGAGCCGCCGTCGGCCCGTTCGGCGGCCGGTGGTCGGTCCAGTTCGAGGATCATGGTGCGGCGGATCAGACCGGCGAGGGGCAGGACCGTGCCCGTGTACTGGTCGCACTCCAGCCTGCGCCCCTCGTCGTAACGCTGGATGTGCGGAAAGCCGACGATCTCGCAGTCGGGCAGGGGGCGTTCGGTCGCGACCTCGGCGAGTCTGACGGTGGCCGCGTTCACCAGGGTGGTGACGAGCCCGGCGATGAGGCTCTCCGGCGCCTGGAGCAGCGCGGCGTCGAGCTGCGGATCGGCCCAGATCACCCGGCACAGGACCCGGTCACGCAGACCGGGCACGGACACCCAGGCCGAGTAGCCGGCTTCCAGTACATGGGCGCAGGTGAGGACGGTGTCGTCGGTGAGCAGCACGCCGCTGCCCTGCCGACCGGAGTGCTGGGAGTGGACGGCGACCGCGCGCCGACCGGGCGGCAGCCCCATCAGTCGCCGAACCCGGAGGTGTCGCCCGGCTCGTCGTTGCCGACCAGCCAGGGCCCGCTCGTCGCGGCGTTGCGGGGCTTGAGGGTGAAGCAGACGCGATGGGTCTCGCCCCGGGTACGGGAGGCATCGGCCCCGGCCTCGACGACCCAGGCCTTGACCTTGGCCCCGCCCTTCACCTCCTTGCGGAGTTCGATCGTGAATTCCATCTCGATGTCGCCCACTTCGAAGGCGACGGGCTTTCCGGTGGCGCGGGTGGCGGCGTCGACGAGTTGATCGCGCACGGACTCGATGGCGTCGGCGAGCTCGATGTCGGTCATGATCGTGAACGTACCGGGGGAGGGGGAGTGAGGTCAGGTCATGTGCGGATCTCGACGGTGGCGGGGAGGTGTTCGGCGCCGACGACGCGGGCCCCCGAGGCATCGATGTACTCCAGGGACGGCAAACGTCCCAGGGGGGCGAGGTCCAGTGTCTGCTCTCCCTGCTCCTGGGTGAGGAACAGCTGACGAAGCCCGGGGAACGCCCGGACGATCCGCCCGGTCGGCACGTCTGTGAGGTGGTCGATGTCCAGGGCCAGCCTCTCGATGTGAGGCAGCCGAAGGCGCATGGGGAGGGAGCTGAATGCGGGGGAGGAGAGGTGGAGATGGCGGACGGACGCGAGCGTTGTGATCCCCTCCCAGTCCTCCGCCAAGAGTGCTGGGGCCTGCCCCAGGCCGAGCGAGGACAGGCCGGGGAGGCGGGCAAGCGAACCGAAGCCCTCCTCGGGGGCGCTCACTGTGGTGAGCCGGCGCACGCTGTCGCCTCGGAGCACGGATGCCGCCCGCCAGTGGCCGAACCGGGCGACGTCGAGGACCTCCACCTCGGTGAGGAGAGGGGCGAGCTCCGCCAAGCCCTGCTCCGAGATGCCCACCCGAAGGTCGAGACCGGACGGGCGCAGCCCCAATCGTACGAGTTCACCGGCCTGCTCGTCGGAGCTGACGGTGTAGAGCAGTCCGGTGGAGTCGAGCCGGGCGATGATTTCCTCGGCGTAGGCGCGGGAGTCGAACCGCCGCCACCCCCACATGAGCTGGGAACGAATCGCGAAATGTGGGTGGCTGGTGAACCGAGCGAGATATGGGAGAGCGGCCTCCGACTCGATGTGGGTGGCCGTCACCACGGCCATGAGCGCATCGCGGTCGCTCAGCCCATGCGGGCCGGGCAGCAGGTCGAGTACACCCCGCCCCACCGAACCCAGGATGCGGGCCTCGTGCATGTCGCGCGACGGAATCACCTCCCTTGTCCGCGTCAGAATCCGTTCCCGGACCTCCGGGCCCACCTCCGTCGCGTGGTCCAGCGCCGTCGCCGCCACGACGAGGACCCGTAGCTCGGTACGGCGGTCCGGTGCCGCATCCACGGCCTTCAGCAACTCCTCGAAGATCTCCGCGCATTCGCGCGGGCGCGCGTGGCCGACGGCCATGCGGATGACGTCCTCCCACTGGTCGTCCGCCGCGTACCGGACGAGGACGCCGATGTCCCACCGGTCCACCAGGGCCTTCGCTGCCAGGTAGTCCTGGAAGGTGCGGTGGACGAAGTCGACCGTGTCCGCGGTCGGTTCGCGCAGCAGGCCGCTTCGGTGGAGCAGATGCGTGAAGACCGCGCCCGGCTCGTACCCGGCCGCCTCGGTGATGGCCGGTACGGCCTCCTGCACGACCGACTCCGCGTGCGAACGGTCCATGGTCGTACGTCCGTTGAGGGTGAGCCAGTACGCGATCCGTTGGATCAGCTGGATCTGCGGGGCCTCGCCCAGCTCGATCCCGTACGGCGTGCCCATGTCCCGCTCGCGGTCCCGGCGCGAGAGCAGCATCGAGAGCGCCGCGTCGTACAGCGCCTTGCGGCCGCGCGGCAGGAAGCCGCGGCGGCCGCGGTGCAGGGCGCAGATCAGACCGCACATGAGGGGGTTGGTGGCGAGCTGGGCGACGTCGGCGGTGGTCCGCAGGGCGGCGAGGAGGGGCTGCTCGTACGGCGCCGCCTCCGGCCCCGCGGCCTCGTGCCAGCGGCGGACGAAGGTGCCGACCTCGGCGGTGGACATGGGGGCGAGGCCGAGCTCGGTGAAGCCGTCCGACGCCAGCCAGTCGTCGCGTACGGCGGTGGGGCGGGAGGTCACGAGCCAGCGGTTGCCGTCGTAGGAGTCGAGGAGGTCGCGGAGCCACCGGCGGGCGCGGTCGCGCTCGGCCTCGGGGATCTCGTCGATGCCGTCGACGAGGACCAGGCCGCGTCCGGCGGCGAGGACGCGGTCGGCCCAGCCGTCGGGCGGGGAGAGCGGGCAGTCGACGGCGGAGAGGAAGCGGTCGGGGGCGGGGAGCCGCTCGCCGTGGCGGGTGAGGGTACGGAGGGGGAGGACGAAGGGGATCCGGTCGCGGAGGTAGGCCATGCCCTCCGTCTGCTCGTCCCGGGCCGATGAGACCGCCAGCCACTGGACGAGGGTCGTCTTGCCGGAGCCGGCCATGCCGCGCAGGAGCACCTTGTCGTGCCGGGCGAGGGCGAGGTCGGCGCGGCCGGCCACCAGGTCACTCCGGTGGACGGGCGTGGCCACGCCGGAGCCGAAGGCGCTCCATTCGGCTGCGGGTCCCATCGAGGCCACCACGTCGGCGCCCCGCATCGAGGGCGGCTCCGCCCCGCTCCCCATCCCGTCCGGCTCCGCGAACCGCGTCCCGGCCCCGCTCCCCGTCGTGAACCACGCGCCCGCGAGCCCCGCCCCCGTCGCCTCCAGCGACAGGTACGCCACGTCCAGCGGCCACTTCTCCGGTGCGTCCCGCAGGTCCACCCCGTAGATCGTGAGGCTGCCGTGCTTCTTCGCCACGTACGCCAGGTAGCGCCGCTCGAACTCCGCGTCCCGCGCGTCCACGCGTGGCGTCCGGCGGATCACCTCGTCGACCTTGGCGGTCAGCTCCTGCTGGCCGCGGCTCTGCTCCACCAGTGTCCGGGCCACGAACGTGGACCGCTGGGTGAAGAACTCCAGGATGTGGAGGCAGGCCCACTCGGTGAGCGAGTCGAGGAAGTGGACGGAGTCCGTCGACAGGCCGTCCGGGGCCGGGGCCGCCGCGCGCAGGCTGCGGGCGAGGACCGGGGCGCCGAGGTGGACGGCCTGGACGTCGTCCATGTCGAGGTCGCCGAGGGCGAGGAGCGTCGCGGCCAGGGCGTCGGTGAGCGCCTCGGCCTCGTCGGCCGGGAACGGCGGCTCGCCCGGGCCCGTGAGGGCGCGCTCGACGAGGGTCGCGGCCAGTTTGCGGACGTCCTTCTCCGTCAGCGTGCGCTGCTCTCCGCGGAAGGAGACGAGCCGGGAGAGCCGGATCGGCTTGCGGGCGCCGGTGACGCCGGCCCCGGGGCCGTCCTTGACCAGCAGTTTCTTGACCAGAGGGCCGATCGTGGAGGACGCGAGTCGCATCCCTATGAGTGCTGGATCCACGTGCGTCCCCCGAAGCAGCCGTGTTCTTCAAACCGTGCCGCCAGCGTAGTGCGGGACGTGATCGAAAAGGCCTTGGTCGCGTGACCCAGGTCGCAATGGGGGCGGGCCCGCCGTGACAAGGCGCACAGGCGTTTCGAGGGGTACTAACCGGAATAGTGATGGCGTTTGCTGCCGAATCGGGACGTTCAGGGTCCGGGTATCGGGGCTTTGGTCCCTAGGGGGCGCGAACCATGCGAGAACCGGCCTGCCGGTCTGATCCGGGCAGGTCCGACGTGCACATAAACCGTTTCTCTTGTGCCGCTTTGTCCGATTTCAGGGAGGGGTGTCCGGGGTCGTCAAGACCCGAACATCCCAGGAGATCGCTACGACGCAATGTCGTAGATGGGGTGGTTTACGCCGGATGGGGGTCCGGGTTACCAAGGATGAGCAACAGCCCGCCCGGCGCAGCGAACGCGTCGGGTTCCGTTCTGTCCCGGAGGTTTTCCCCCGTATGTCGAAGCGCGTCATGAACCCCGCCCGTATCACCGCCGTCGCCCTTGCCACCGCCGGCCTGGGAGCGTCGCTGGTGGCCGGAGCAGGGTCCGCCTTCGCCGCCGAGGGCAAGGCCGCCACCATCGCGACTGCCGCGACCGGTGCGTCCACTGCCGTCGCCGCGCAGGCCGATGCCCAGGCCCAGGCCGCCGTCAAGGCCGCCGTCGCCAAGCAGGCCGCCGCCAAGAAGGCTGCCGTCGCCAAGGCCGTCAAGGCCGCCCCGGTCGCCGCCAAGAAGGCCCCCTCCTGGGTCAAGCCGGTCAGCGCCTACACCCTGACCGCCAGCTTCAACCAGGGCGGCGCCATGTGGGCCCACAAGCACTCCGGCCAGGACTTCGCCGTCCCGGTCGGCACCCCGGTCAAGGCCGCCGGTGCCGGTACCGTCGTGAAGGCCGGTCCGAACGGCGGCGGCGACGGCCCCGCGTACGGCAACGCCATCGTCGTCAAGCACGCCAACGGCAAGTACTCGCAGTACGCCCACCTGTCGAAGATCAACGTGCACATCGGCCAGAAGGTCGGCGCCGGTCAGAAGATCGCGCTGTCGGGCAACACCGGCAACTCTTCCGGCCCGCACCTGCACTTCGAGATCCGTACGACCCCGAACTACGGTTCCGCGCTCAACCCGGCCGCGTTCCTGCGTTCGATGGGCGTCTCCATCTGACCTGAAGAACGCTTCACCGCGCGCTGTGCGCCTGGGTGATCAGATCGAGGGCGACTTCGAGGACGGCTTCACGCTTCTCCTCGGGGTCGCCCTCGACGTTGTCCATGAAGAACATCCCCGCATGCAGGGTGAAGATCGCGCTCACGCAGCGCACCCGGTCGATCACGGCGAAGTCGGGCTCCTGGATCAGGCCGCTCAGCTCGATCATCCGCTCCTTGAAGGTCAGGCCGATGCTCAGCTCGCGGACGGCCGCCTGGTTCTCCTGCATGAAGCGGAACAGCGGGGCCGCGCTGATCAGGGACTCCTGATAGCGGCGCAGGATCTCCTCCCTGACCTCCAGCGTGCGCGGCTGCTCCCGTGCCCATGCGATCAGCTCGTCCACGGGCCGCGTGAGGTCCTGGAAGATGCCGATGATGATGTCTTCCTTGGTCTTGAAGTGGTAGTACAGCGCGGCCTTGGTGACGTCGAGGTGTTCGGCGATCTCGCGCAGTGAGGTCTTCTCGTAGCCCTGTTCCGCGAAGAGTTCGAGGGCCACGTCCTGGATGCGCTGCCGGGTGTTGCCTCTGGCCATGGTCCGCTCCCACACACTCATACTTACTTGACGACCGGCTAGTTACGGGTCTACCGTCCCCCAGTGTAGTAACTAGCCGGGCGGCAAGTAAGTGCCCGAAGGGCTTGTGGGGAGCGGAAGCATGGCGACGACCGAATCAGTCAGCACACCCGGGGAGGGAGCGGCTGAGCAGCCACGCAGTGTCCGCGTCGTCCTCCTCGCCCTCATGATCGCGATGCTGCTCGCGATGCTCGACAACATGATCATCGGCACCGCGATGCCGACGATCGTCGGCGAGCTCGGCGGCCTGGAGCACCTCTCCTGGGTCGTCACCGCCTACACCCTCGCCACCGCCGCCTCGACCCCGATCTGGGGCAAGCTCGGCGACATGTTCGGCCGCAAGGGCGTCTTCCTCACCTCGATCGTGATCTTCGTGATCGGCTCGGCGCTCAGCGGCATGGCCCAGGACATGGGCCAGCTCATCGGCTTCCGCGCCGTCCAGGGCCTGGGCGCCGGCGGTCTGATGGTCGGCGTCATGGCGATCATCGGCGACCTGATCCCGCCCCGCGAGCGCGGCAAGTACCAGGGCATGATGGCCGGCGTGATGGCCCTCGCCATGATCGGCGGACCGCTGGTCGGCGGCACCATCACCGACCACTGGGGCTGGCGCTGGTCCTTCTACATCAACCTGCCGCTCGGCGCCGTCGCCCTCGCGATGGTCACCGCCGTGCTCCACCTGCCCAAGAAGGAGCGCGACCGCTCCACCCGGATCGACTTCCTCGGCGCCTCGCTGCTGACCGTCGGCATCACCGCGATCGTCCTGGTCACCACCTGGGGCGGTACGGAGTACGCCTGGGGCTCCGCGACCATCGTCGGCCTCTCGGTCGCCGGTGTCGCCGCGCTCGCCGCCTTCCTCTGGGCCGAGACCCGCGCCGCCGACCCGGTCGTGCCGCTGCACATCTTCCGCAGCCGCAACTTCACCCTCATGTCGGTGATCGGCTTCCTCACCGGCTTCGTGATGTTCGGCGCGGTCCTCTTCCTGCCGCTCTTCCAGCAGTCCGTGCAGGGCGCCTCGGCCACCAACTCCGGCCTGCTGCTCCTGCCGATGCTGCTGTCGATGATGGTCGTCTCGCTGATCTCCGGCCGGATCACCACCAACAGCGGCAAGTACAAGATCTTCCCGATCATCGGTACGGCGCTGATGGTGATCGGCCTGTTCCTGCTCGCGCAGATGGACACCGGCACCACCCGCCTCACCTCCGGGATCTACATGGCGGTGCTCGGCGCCGGCATGGGCTTCCTGATGCAGATCACGATGCTCGTCGCGCAGAACAGCGTCGAGATGAAGGACATGGGCGTCGCCTCCAGCTCGACGACCCTCTTCCGTACCCTCGGCTCCTCCTTCGGCGTCGCGATCATGGGTGCGCTCTTCACGAGCCGCGTCCAGGACGAGATGGCGACGCGCGGCGGCTCGGAACTGACCCAGCAGTCCGCCCAGCTCGACGCGGCCTCCCTGGCGAAGCTGCCCGAGGCACTGCGCGAGGCGTACCAGCACGCGGTCTCCGCCGGCACGCACTCCGCCTTCCTGGTCGCCTCGGCGGTCGCCGTCATCGGCTTCGTGCTCGCCTTCCTCGTCAAGGAGGTGGCGCTGCGAGGCGCCGGACCGGAGACGAAGCCCCAGGCCACGGACGAGGCGCCGAAGGTCGCCGAGACCGTCTGATCCGCGCGCGTACGGGAGAGGGCCCCGGCACACCAGGTGTGCCC
>NZ_JBHWBS010000158.1:0-2532 GCF_042735655.1 Streptomyces sp. NPDC059567
GGGGGGGCGCGCGGGGGGGCGGGCGCGCGGGCGGGGGGGGGCCCGCGCCCGGGGGCCCCGGACCCCGCCCCCGCCCCCCCCCCGCCCCCGCGGCGGTCCGCCGCTACTCCCGCGCGGCCGTGCCGCTCTTCGCGGGGGCGGCACCCTTCGGGTCCGCGGCCTCGTCGAAGGAGACCTTGCCCATGTGGCGGTTCATCGACTTCATCAGCATCCAGACGGCCACGGCCATCACGGCGAAGACGACGAACCCGAGGACGCCGGGGGTCACCTTGTTCTTGTCCAGCTCTTCGGCGGCGAAGGGGACAAGCTGGGTCAGTGCCAGGTGTGCGCTCATGTCAGGCATTGTCGCGGATGCCCGCGAAGAGGTCGTCCTCGGGGAGGGAGGTCGGCACCAGCGACTTGCTGAGCTCGTACTCCTCCGTCGGCCAGACCTCCGTCTGGATCTCCATCGGCACCCGGAACCAGCCACCGTCCGGGTCGATCTGCGTACGGTGCGCGATCAGGGCCTTGTCGCGGGTCTCGAAGAACTCGGCGCACGGGACGAACGTGGTGATCTCGCGCTCCTTGCGCTCGAACTCCTTCCAGCGCTCCAGCCACTCGCCGTACGGGGACTCCATGCCCCGGTCGAGGAGCGCGTGGTGCAGGGCCTCCGTGCGGGGACGGTTGAAGCCCTGGTTGTAGTAGAGCTTCTGCGGCTGGAAGGCCGGGCCGAACTCGGCCTCCGGGTACTTCTCGGTGTCCGCCGCGCCGTCGAAGGCCACCATCGTGATCTTGTGGGTCATGATGTGGTCGGGGTGCGGGTAGCCGCCGTTCTCGTCGTAGGTCGTGATGACCTGCGGACGGAAGGAACGGATCTTGCGGACCAGCTCGCCGGCGGCCGTGTCGACGTCCTCCAGGGCGAAGCAGCCCTCGGGCAGCGGCGGCAGCGGGTCGCCCTCCGGCAGGCCGGAGTCGACGAAGCCGAGCCACTCCTGGTCGACCCCGAGGATCTCGCGGGCCTCGTCCATCTCCTTGCGGCGCACCTCGTGGATGTTCGCCTCGATGTAGGCGTCACCCTGGAGCCTCGGGTTGAGGATGGAGCCGCGCTCGCCGCCCGTGCACGTGACCACGAGCACGTCCACCCCCTCGGACACATACTTGGCCATCGTCGCCGCGCCCTTGCTCGACTCGTCGTCGGGGTGGGCGTGAACGGCCATCAGTCGCAGCTGCTCAGTCAAGACTCGGTCCTCGGTGATTCGTCGCGGAGGGAGGTCTCTATAGTGACGGAACCGGGGGGCGGAAAATTCCGGGTGCCCCGGCGGCGAGAGGAACGATCATGAGCGCGGTGCGAGAGCAGCTGCCCGAGGGGCGCTACGGCCGCTCCGCGGACGAGCGCGCCGACCGCAAGCTCAAGATCGCCGGTGCCGTGCTCGGCGCACTGTTCCTCGGCGTCGTGGGCTGGTTCGGCTGGCACTACGTCGGCGAGAGCAGGATCAGCGCCGAGATGATCAAGTTCGACGTGGTGAGCGACACCGAGGTGCAGGTGCACCTGGAGGTGCGCAAGGACGTCGACGTCACGGGCGTCTGCACGCTGCGCTCACGCTCCGAGGACGGGGCCGAGGTGGGCCGCAAGGACGTGAAGGTCGACGAGGCCGCCGACCGGGTCGACCGGGTCTGGTCGATCCGGACCACCGCGCGGGCGACGAGCGCCGAGCTCGTGGGGTGTACCCCGCAGTAGCCGTGGGTAGGGCGCGAGTGGTGTGTCGGACTCCGTTTCCGGCGCTGACCAGGAGTGACGCCATCTTGATGGTTTATGTCCTCCCCCTTTTCGCCACTAATTGTTAGGCTCGTGGTTTCGCCCGCCCAGGAAGGACAATCCTTCTGGGTAGGGCGATGCTTTGTATTCCCAGTACCTACGAGGAGCACCTGTGACCCAGACCAGCGACAACGTCACCTGGCTCACCCAGGAGGCGTACAACCAGCTCAAGGCCGAGCTGGAGTACCTGTCTGGTCCCGCGCGAACCGAGATCGCCGCCAAGATCGCCGCGGCGCGCGAGGAGGGCGACCTGCGCGAGAACGGCGGGTACCACGCGGCCAAGGAGGAGCAGGGCAAGCAGGAGCTCCGGGTCCGCCAGCTGACCCAGCTGCTCGAGCACGCCAAGGTCGGCGAGGCGCCGGCGGACGACGGCATCGTCGAGCCCGGCATGGTCGTGACGATCGCCTTCGACGGCGACGAGGACGACACGATGACCTTCCTGCTCGCCTCCCGCGAGTACGCGAGCGGCACCATCGAGACCTACTCGCCGCAGTCCCCGCTCGGGGTCGGCGTGCACGGCAAGAAGGCCGGCGAGGACGCCGAGTACGAGCTGCCGAACGGCAAGAAGGCCACCGTGAAGATCCTCAGCGCCAAGCCGTACACCGGCTGAGCCCCGATCCTTCCGTCGAAGGGGGGGGGCCCCCCCCGGGGGGGGGGGGGGGGGGGTGTGGTGGTGTTTCTTATATTGCGTCGGTCGATGAGAGCGCGGGGGGGTTTTCGAACGGGTGCGGGCGCGT
>NZ_JBHWBS010000158.1:2542-9563 GCF_042735655.1 Streptomyces sp. NPDC059567
CCCCATCACTCCCCCCCACCCCACCCCCCCACCCCACCACACACCTCACCCGCGCCCCCCCCCCCCGCGCGCGCCCCCCCCCCCTTCGCCTTTCATGGACATGTAATGATCGGGACCTGACGTCACGTCACAGGGGGGATGACACGCGTGCTGGGACCACTGCGCGAGGGCGCGCCGCGGCGGATCGGACCGTACGAGGTGCTGGCGCGGCTCGGCGCCGGCGGCATGGGCGAGGTGTTCCTGGCCCGGCTGGACGGCGAGGGCACCTTCGTGGCCGTGAAGACCGTACGGCGCGACCTGGCAGGCGACTCCGCGTTCCGTGACCGCTTCCGACGCGAGATCAAGGTCGCCGGGCTCGTGCGGAGCGACTGGGCGGCCGCTCCGGAGGGCGGTGACGCGGACGCCGGGGTGCCGTGGCTGGCGACGGCGTACGTTCCCGGACCGAGCCTGTCCCAGGCCGTGCGGCGCGGCGGTCCGCTGCCGGTGGCGACCGTACGGGAGCTGGGCGCCGGGATCGCCCGCGCGCTGGCCGACCTGCACACGGCCGGCGTCCTGCACCGCGACCTCAAGCCCGGCAACGTGATGCTGTCCGTCGACGGGCCCCGCCTGATCGACTTCGGTATCGCCCGCAGCAACGGCGCCACGACGATGACCGCGACCGGAATGATGGTCGGCACCCCCTCCTTCATGTCGCCCGAGCACGTCGCCGGGGCGCGCCACGTCACGGGGGCCTCGGACGTCTTCTGCCTGGGCTCGCTGCTCTGCTACGCGGCGACCGGCGAGGACCCGTTCGGGGACGGGCCCATGGCGGCCGTCCTCTACCGCGTCTCCCAGGCCGAGGCGGACCTGAGCCGTGTGCCGGAGGAGCTGCGCGAGGTGATCGCCGGCTGCCTGCGCCTCGCCCCGGCCGAGCGGCCCTCCCCGGCCGAGCTGGCGGAGCTCCTGGGCGGGGCACGGCGGCCCGCGTGGCCCGCGGGCGTGCGGGAGCACATCGGGGAGTACGGGCGGGAGCTCGCGCAGCTGGTGGCGGCGGGGGGTCCGCTCCTGGAGGTCCCGGCGGCGGTGCCTGCCCCTGCCCCGGGGATGGACCAGCTGCCGACGATGCCGCCGGTGGCGCCGACCGCTCCCCCGGAGCCCCCGCGCCGGAAGCGGCGCCGGGCGCTGATCGCGGTCGCCGTGGCCCTCGCGGTCGTGGCCTGTGGCGTGGGTGCCTACCTGCTCCAGCCCCAGGACGAGAAGAAGCCCCCGGTCACGGCCGCCCCGCCGGTGTCGAAGACAGGACCGAAGATCGCCGGGGTCGACTTCAAGGGCCTCGCGGACTCCTCCGGGATCGTGCCGCAGAACCCCGCCCAGCGTCCCGCCGGCTGGAAGAGCTGGACGACGAAGCTCCCCGCGCCCGCCTTCGGCTGCGCGGCGGGCACGACGGTGCTGGTCTGCCGCATGACGAACGGGCGGTACGAGGCGCTGGATCCGGCGAACGGGAAGAAGCTGTGGTCGGCGGACCTGGCCGACACGAAGACGGACGACAGCTGGATCGGTCCCAGCGGTGCGGTGTTCGTCGCGGACAACGCGACCCGGCCGACCGTCCACGACGACGCCGTCGTCCTGGCCGCCGACGACCTGCTTCAGGTGCGTGACGCCCGTACCGGCAAGGTCCGCTGGGAGAAGCACGCCTGGGGTGCGCAGGGCACGAGTTCGCGCCCCATCGTCGGGGACGGTGTCGTCTTCGCCGCCATGGAGACGACGACGGAACCCACCAGGGAGCGGGTCGGCATGGCCGCCTACTCCCTCGCCGACGGCACCGAACTGTGGGAGAAGGAGCTGACCAACTCCGTCACCCCGAACGTCGACATCCGTCCCTACGAGCCGGTGGCCTTCGCCCGGAGTCAGGTGTACGCGCTGAGCGACGGCGGACTCGTCGCGTACGACGCGAAGACCGGTGAGGCACGCGGTCAGACCGACAAGGACGCCGAGAACTGCCGGGATCTGAAGATCGTCGGAGCGGTCGCCTACTGCGCGGACGTCGTCTTCCGCCGGAGCGCGGACGAGCGGCTTCGGGTCCTGGACTCCGCCACCCTCGCCTCCGAGGGAAGCCTGGACGCACCGGTCGAGACCCTGCACCCGGCCGTGATCACTCCCACGGCGTTCGTCACCTTCGACGGCGGGCTCCGGATCCACGATCCGCGCGACAGGAAACTGCTCGGGAGCTACGCGACGAAGGCCGCCCCGAAGGGTCTCCACCAGAACTGGTCCACTCCGCTGATCGCCGGTGACCAGGTCGTCTACGCCGACTACAGCGCGCTGTACACCGTGCGCCTCGGCAAGGGCGGCAAGCCGGCCGGGCTCACGACCACGGCCGTCCCGGGCGCGCCCGGACCGCGCGCCCCCGAGGACGCGTTCGACCCCGACTGGGGCAACAGCTTCGCGAAGACGACACGGGAGCCGGAGGTCCTGCCGATCGGCGGGATCGCGCACGTCGTCTTCGACAAGGGTGTCGTCGCCTCCGTCGAGCTGCCCAAGTGACGTACTGAAAGGACGACTTCCGTGCTGGAAGCACTGCCCGCCGGGCAGCCGCCACGTCTCGTCGGGCCCTACCGGCTGCTCGCCCGGCTGGGCGCGGGCGGCATGGGCGAGGTCCATCTGGCGTGCCGGGCGGACGCGCCGACCGCCGATCCGTACCGGATGGCCGCCGTGAAGACCGTCCGGGAGGACCTGGAGGTCGACGGGGACTTCCGGACCCGGTTCCGGCGCGAGATCACGGCTGCGCGGGCGGTGAACAGCCCGTACGCGGCGCTGCTCGTCGACGCCGACGCGGACGCGGCCGTGCCGTGGCTGGCGACCGAGTACGTCCCCGGGCCCTCGCTCGCCGAGGCCGTCACCCGGGCCGGGGCGCTGCCCGTCGCGGCGGTACGGGCGCTGGGCTCGGCGCTCGCCCGGGCGCTGGACTCGGTGCACGCGGCGCAGGTGCTGCACCGGGATCTGAAGCCCGCGAACGTACTGCTCGGGGCCTCCGGGCCGAAACTCATCGACTTCGGCATCGCGCAGGCCTTCGAGGCGACGGCGCTGACCTCGACCGGGCTCGTCGTGGGCTCGCCCGGGTTCATGTCGCCGGAGCATCTGATCGGCAGCCGGGCGGTCGTGCCCGCCTCGGACGTGTTCTGCCTGGGCGCGGTGCTGGCGTTCGCGGCGAGCGGGCGCGGGCCGTTCCACGACGAGGAGATGGCGTCGGTCATCTTCCGGATCAGCCGGGCCGACGCCGAACTGGACGGTGTGCCGGAGGAGTTGCGGCCGGTCGTGGAGCGCTGCCTGCGGCTCGACCCGGCGGAGCGGCCGTCGGCGGCGGAGCTGGTGGAGCGGTTGGGGGCCGAGGTGCCGGCGGCCTTCCCGTGGCCGGGCGGGGTGCTCTCGCTGCTCGCGGAGTACGGGGATTCGGCGCGGCGGATCGGTGAGGCGGCGGCCTCGGGCGCGGGCGTGGCCGACCTGCCGACGCTCGGCCCGCAGGTTCCGTACTCCCCGACGGCGATGACGGCCCGGCCCGACACCGCCACCGCCCCGGATGCGGCGAAGCGCCGTCGTCCCTGGGCGGCGGTCGCGGCGGGTGCGGTGGCGGTCGCCGTGCTGGCGGGTGTGGGCATGACCCAGCTCGACGACGGGGAGCGGGAGGGTGGTTCGGCCGGTGGGAGCGCGGCCGGGGGCGGCTCCGGTGCGGGCGGGGCCACTCCGACCGGAGGGGACAAGCCGACGAACGGGAGCAAGCCCGCCACGCTCGATCATGTCGTCCAGCCCTACGGCGGCGAGGGGCACGTCAACGACTTCGGCAAGGAGGGCGTGGACCGCACCGCGCGCCCGGCCGGCTGGTCACCCTGGTCGGTGAAGGTGGACGAGGGGGTGGGTCCGTGTGCCCTCTCCCCCGAGGTCCTGGTCTGCTCCGGCGACGGCGGCGCGGTCGTGGCGCTCAAGGCGGCCGACGGCACGAAGCTCTGGTCGCGGCCGGGGCGCGGCGATCTGCCGCGGCCGACGGCGCAGTATCCGGCCGTCGCCGGGGACCGCGTGTACATCACGGGGCCGGACGGCGTGACGGTGCACGGTCTGAAGGACGGCAAGGAACGGGGCCGGGTCGCCAAGCCGGACGGCGACTGGGCGGTGAAGGGCACCGACCTGCTGGACGGCGTGCTCTACACGACGTACCTGAACGTGGCCGACGAGACCTCCGGTCTGGTCACGGCGGTGAAGCTGGGCGAGGCCGACGAGGAGCTGTGGCGCACTCCCCTGGCGTCGATCCCGGAGGTTCCGGTGGCGGCGGGCGGGCAGGTGCACGTACCGGCGGGAGGGCTGCCGGTCGCGCTGGACGCCCGTACCGGCAAGGAGACCGCGCGGGCCGAGGGCGCGACGGGCTGCTTCTCTCTCGTCGTCCACAAGGCCTCCGTGCTCTGCCAGGCCGGGGAGGGCCGCGGGATCGCCGTCTTCGACGGCAGGACGCTGAAGAACGTGCGGACGTTCGCCGGGGACACCCAGGGCTGGGGCGGCTTCGCGGTGAACGCGCAGGGGGTGGTGGCGCTCAGCGACCGGGAGACGTTCCGGCTGTACGACCTGGCGACCGGGAAGGAGCGCTGGAGCGACACTGACGACATGCATGCGGCCGCGGAGCAGCTGTCCTTCGCGGGCGACCGGCTCCTGGTCGTCAACGGCACGGAGATCGAGTCGATGCCACTGGACGATCCGGAGGCATCGAAAGCCCGCGGCAACACCGTCGACTTCAGGACCTCGGGGGGCAGATCCGTCGCCCAAGGCGCGAACAGCGTTCTGGCCGCCGGAGGGGCGCTCTTCGTCACCACCTACGACGGTCAGATCGTGTCGGGCTACGCGCCCTGACGCCCAGGGCCTTGAGCCGTCAGGCCGTCGCCGACCGGTACTTCCGCACCGACAGCGTCCGGAACACCACGATGATCAGCACCGACCAGATCAGCGAGGCCCACACCGGGTGCTGCATCGGCCAGGCGTCGGACGTCGAGACGCCCGGGTTGCCGAACAGGACGCGGCACGCCTGGACGGTCGCGCTGAACGGGTTCCACTCGGCGATGGGCTGCAGCCAGGACGCCATCTGGGCGGAGTCCACGAACGCGATCGAGATGAACGTGACCGGGAAGAGCCAGATCAGACCGCCCGAGGTCGCCGCCTCCGGCGTGCGGACCGAGAGGCCGATCAGGGCGCCGATCCAGGAGAAGGCGTAGCCGAGGAGGAGCAGCAGGGCGAAGGCCCCCAGCGCCTTCGGCACACCCTCGTGGATGCGCCAGCCGACCAGGAGCGCGACGATCGCGAGGACGACGACGGTGAGGGCGGTCTGCACCAGGTCGGCCAGGGTACGGCCGGTGAGGACCGCGCCGCGGGCCATCGGCAGGGCGCGGAAGCGGTCGATCAGGCCCTTGTGCATGTCGTCGGCGATGCCCGCGCCCGCGCCGGCGGTGGCGAAGGTGACGGTCTGCGCGAAGATGCCGGCCATCAGGAACTCGCGGTAGACCACGGGGTCCGTCGTGCCGCCGATGGTCATGGAACCGCCGAACACGAAGCTGAACAGCACCACGAACATGATCGGCTGGATGAGCCCGAAGATGACCATCTCGGGGATGCGGGACATCCTGATCAGGTTGCGCTTGGCGACGACGAGGGAGTCGCTGATGGACTGGGCGATCCCGCCGCGCGGCTTCGGGGCCGCGACGGCGTCGGTCACTGACGTCACTTGGCCGCCTCCTTTCTGCCCTTCCGGTGCTCTCCGGCACCGGTGTCGCCGTTCTCCTCGGCGACTTCGGCCGTGTGGCCGGTCAGCGAGAGGAAGACGTCGTCGAGGGTGGGCCGGCGCAGGCCGATGTCGTCGATCTCGACGCCGACGGTGTCCAGGTCGCGGATGACCTCGGCGAGCAGCTTGGCGCCGCCGGTGACCGGGACGGTCAGCTTGCGGGTGTGGTTCTCGACGGAGACCTCGCCGTGGCCGATGCCCGCCAGGCCGTAGCGCCCGAGGACGTCACGGGCCGGGGCGATCATCTCCCGCTCGTGGACGACGACCTCGACGCGCTCGCCGCCCGTCTGGGCCTTGAGCTCGTCCGACGTACCGCGGGCGATGACCTTGCCGTGGTCGATGACGCAGATGTCGTCGGCCAGGTGGTCGGCCTCTTCCAGGTACTGGGTCGTCAGGAGCAGGGTCGTACCCCCCGCGACCAGTTCCTGGATGACCTCCCAGAGCGCCTGCCTGTTGCGCGGGTCCAGGCCGGTCGTCGGCTCGTCCATGAACATCACGGGCGGCGAGACGACCAGGGCGGCGGCGAGGTCGAGCCTGCGGCGCATACCGCCGGAGTACGTCTTGGCGGTGCGGTCGGCGGCGTCCGAGAGGTTGAAGCGGTCGAGCAGTTCGCCCGCCCGGACCTTCGCCCGCTTGGCGTCCATCTGGTAGAGCTGGCCGACCATCTGGAGGTTCTCGCGGCCCGTCAGATACTCGTCGACGGCGGCGAACTGCCCGGAGAGACCGATCGAGCGCCGGACCTCGTTCGGGTGCTTGAGGACGTCGATTCCGGCGACGACCGCACGTCCGCTGTCCGGCTGGAGCAGTGTCGTCAGGACGCGGACGGCCGTCGTCTTCCCCGCGCCGTTCGGGCCGAGCAGGCCCAGGACGGTGCCCTGGGGTACGTCGAGATCGACGCCGTCCAGAGCTCGTACGTCGCCGAAGGTCTTCACCAGACCCTCGGCGTAGATCGCGCCTGGCATGTGGGTTCTCCCAGGGATTTGGGCGTTTTCCACCCAAGTTTAGGTTTGAACGGCGGCCGCCGCCCACCGAATTCGTGACCCCGGCCACACGCTAACGCGATACATCGCGACCCGACAAGGGCTGGGCGTGTCTTGTCGATCGCGCCGCGAGCCCGGCATGATCGACAAGGCACCCCCTAGTAGTGCTTTGTTAGGTGGTCTTGTCGTGGTGGGTGGGTGGTAGTTCGCTGGCTGTATGAGGTCTGGGGAGCTTGCCGCGGTGCGG
>NZ_JBHWBS010000159.1:0-4540 GCF_042735655.1 Streptomyces sp. NPDC059567
CCCCTGCCACAGGCAGGGGGGCGCCGCCTTTTCCGTCGTACGACGGTGTCGTCCGGCAGACGCGGCCAGGGCAGGAAGAAGCGAACGCGGAACGTGCCTCCGTGGACGGCGCGTTCAGCCGCGCAGCGTCTCCGCGGGCGCGATACGGGACGCCGCCAGCGCCGGGTACACCCCCGCCAGCATGCCCACCGCGAGACCGAGCAGCGGTCCGGCGGCGGTGAGCCGGGGGTCGAGGACCACCAGCCAGCCCTTCGCCAGCGCCGTACCGGCCGTCACATCCACCCCGACGGCCGTCCCCAGCACTCCGCCCACCAGGCCCAGGAGCCCGCACTCCACGAGGAACTGGGCCGAGACCGCCGCCCGGCCCGCGCCGACCGCCCGGCGCAGCCCGATCTCGGAGCGGCGCTCGACCACGGAGACGTACGTGGTGTTGCTGACGCCGAGTGCGCCGATCAGCAGGGACACCCCGGCCAGACCGAGGAACAGGGCCCGTGTCTCGCTCTCCACCCCGCCCCGGAAGGTCCCGAGATCGGCCGGGACGATGGCCGCGAGCCGGTCGGGGCCCTCCGGGTGGAGCGCCAACGGGGCCTCGAGGCCGACCTGCTGGGCGGCGCCCAGTTCGGTGCGCAGGACCGCCTCGGTGGCACCGAAGACCAAGTGATCGCTCCCGGCGGCCTGTCGGGGGCGGTTCAGGACTCCGCCGTCCGTCGCGCAGGAGGCGTACGGGACGATCACGCTGCCGGTCAGCCGGGCCTCCCCGGCCGGGGCCCGGAAGGTGCCGATCACCGTGAAGGGCCGGCCGGCGAGATGGACCGAGGGAGCCGCCTCCGGCGTCTGTTCGAGCAGCGCGTCCAGGCCGAGCGCCTTGGCTGCCACCGTGTCCAGCAGCGCCACGGCGTCGCCGCGCGCCATGTGTCCCGCGTCCGGCAGCCGCCCGGAGCGGGCGGTCACGCCGAGGGCCGCGAGGGCGCCTTCGTCGGCGGCCAGGACGCGCAGTTCCTGTGGTGTCGCCCAGTCGTGGCCGGGGCCGAGGGCCGAGATCGTCGGACGCTCGTCGGCGGTGCAGAGCAGCCCGGCCGACCGTACGCCGTTCAGCTTCCGCGCCCGTACCGCCGTCGCGGTCGTGGGCCGCGCGGCCTCGTTGTGGAAGCGGACGGTCACGGCGGTCGCCTTCAGGGCGTCGAAGCGGCCGGACACGGCGTCCGCGGCGCTCGCCGTGATGCCGGTGGTCGCCAGCGCGGCGGCGATGCCGAGCGCGATGCCGAGGACCGTCAGGACGGAGCGCAGCCGGCGCCCGAGGACGGCATGGACCGCCTGGACGACGATGTCCGCGAACGCCGTCCCGGTCCGCTCCCGCTTTCCTAGCCGCTCCCGTCGGTCGTCCCGCTCAGACCACATGTCCGTCCACGACCCTCAGTTCGCGGTCGGCCCGCTCCGCCACATCCCTCTCGTGCGTCACGACGACCACCGTGCGCTCGGGGGTGACGAGCCCCCGCAGCAAGGTCATCACCTGGTCGGTGTTGGCCGAGTCCAGGTTCCCGGTCGGCTCGTCGCAGAGCAGCACCGACGGCTGGTGCACCACGGCCCTGGCCAGCGCGACCCGCTGCCGTTCTCCGCCGGAGAGCGTCGTGGGGCGCGCCGAGATCCGGTGGCCGAGCCCGACCGACCGCAGCGCCCGCTCGGCGCGCTCCCGCCGGTCGGCGCGCGGGTGGCGCGTGTGTACCAGCGGCAGCTGCACATTGCGCAGACAGGTCAGGTACGGCACCAGATGGAACGACTGGAAGACGAACCCGAGCCGGGTCGCCCGCAGCCGGGTCCGCTCCCGCTCGCCGAGCGTGCGGACGTCGACACCGTCCATGGCGTACGTGCCGCCCGTGGCGGTGTCGAGGAGGCCCAGGATGTTGAGGAGGGTGGACTTGCCGGAGCCGGAGGGGCCGGTGATGGCGACCATCTCGCCGGTACGGATCTCCAGCGTGGCGTCCCTGAGGGCGGTCACCGGCGTGGCGGCCGGGTAGGTCTTGGAGACCCCGCGCATCGAGATCACCACCCGCTGCCCCGGTACGGCTCCGTCAGCCAAGGCCGGCCTCCCGGTACGCGTACCCGACGAGCAGCTGCGCGCCCTTCGCGAGCGCGGGGTCGGCACCGGTCACCGCCGCCCGGCCGCCGACCGTGAGGCGCACGTCCACCGGTACGTGCCGGCGCCGGTCGCCCTGGACGACGGTGACCGAGACGAGCCCGGCCGGGTCGGTCCAGAGCGCGGAGACGGGGACGATCAGGGAGTCGGGCGAGCTGCTGCGGCGCACCGCCTCGACCTTGACCGGGCTGCCGAGCCCCGTGTCCGGCACCGCGCCGGTGACGCCGAAGAACGCGTGCCGGGGGCTCCCGGTCGACACCCTCTCGTACGAGCTCTGGAGCGTGGCCCCGCCGAGCCGGTCGCCGGTGACCTTCGCGCGCGTGCCCTGGGGGAGGGAGGTGAAGTCGGGCAGGGCCGTGTCCGACACCGGGACCTTGATCTGCCAGCGGCCACCGGTCACGGTGAAGAGGGGCTCCGAGGCGTTGGCGCCGACCCGGCCGGAGACCTCGCCGACGGTCGCCGGGAGCGAGCCCATGAAGACGACCTCGGCCATGGGGAGGGTGACGACGGCCCTGGCGGCGGGCGGCGGCGTCCCGGCGGACCCGCCCGACCCCTCCGAGCCGGAGCTCTCACCGGTGCTCCCGCCCGTCCTGCCGTCCGTGCCGCCCCCGCCCGTCCTGCCGTCCGTCCCGCCCCCGCCCGTCCTGCCGCCCGGGCCGTCGGGGGATCCGCCCTCGGCCCCCGGCAGCGGCCGGTATCCCGCGCTCCGGTACAGCCGCTTCAGGTCCCGGGCCGTGCGGTCGTCGAACGTGCCCGTGACGGGAGTCCCGTACAACTGCCGTAACGCCTGCTGGAGTTGGCGTACGTCCGGGCCCTGCATTCCCTCGCTCAGATCGCGGTAGGCCGGGAACGCCCCTTCGAGGAGGAACAGCGGGCGGCCGGAGATCTCCGCCCCGAGCGATCCATTGGCCAGCTTCCTGCCGGGTTTCAGGGGGAGCCGGGTCACGACCTGCCGGGCGGCGCCCTCGCCCGACTCGGGGCCACGCACGACCAGGTTGCTGCTGCGCGTCAGGGTGCCGTCCCAGGTCCTGCGGTCGACCAGGGGGCCCGCCTCCGCGGGCACGGTGATGCCGGAGCGCGGCGGGGCGGCGGCCGAGGAGGCGCGCTGCTCGGGCGTACGGGCCTGGGAGGCGGCGAGCCAGGCACTGCCGCTCGCCGCCAGCGCGACGACGACTCCGGCCGCGGCAGCGGCCCGGCCCCAGCGGCGCCTCGGGCCGGCAGCCCCCTCCTCGCCGACGGGCCCGTCGTCCGAGGCGGTGCCGCCACCGCTGATCTCCACCTCAGGACTCCAGCATCTTCTGTGCCTTCTTCTGCGCCTCGGTCAGGATTTCCTGATAGGCGACGAGGTCGGCCTCGTTCTTGACGTAAAGCGCGCTCAGGGCCTTCTGATTCGCGGAGCGCCACACCGTGTCGTACTTCGAGGTGTCGGCACAGCTCGCGTCGGCCTTCGCCTGGGCGATCTCATTCTTTCGGCCGGATTCCACCGCCGCCGCGTCAAGATTCTTTTCGGCGTCTTTTCCGCCGTAGTAGTCCTTGGCCTTCTTCACCGCGTCGGCCGGGGATTTCAGTCCGCCGTATCCCGCTTTCTCCATGCAGGAGGACCAGCTTCCGACGGCTTTCAGGAATGTGTCCGACTGTTCGGCCCGGCGACCGGCTTCGTGACGCATTCCGTTGTCGGTCAGCCACATGAGGCGGAGATACTTCGGCATGTCGCCGTAGAGCTTCTTGCGGGTCTCCCCGATGCAACCGCCGCTCGGCGAGGCGAACTTGCCTTCTCCGGTCTCGTAACTGACGACCTGGTCGGGGGCCCCGTTCTTGGCCAGGGTGTACCGCTGCTTCTCCGCGTCGGGCAGGTCCCGCCAGGGGCCGGGCTGCTCCTGCGTGGAGTTCTCGGGCCGCTCGCCGCCGGCGTCCGGCGCGGCGCCGTAGCCGTTCCGGGCGGCCTGCTCCGCGGTGGGCGAGACGCGCCCCTCGGGGGCCTTGTCCCCGTCCGCGTCCGGCGCGGCGACGGGATCCGGCGGATGGACGGTGAACCCCTGGGCGACCATGCACTTCTTGGTGATCTGCAGCTCCATCGCGCCGACCTGGCGGGCGAGTTCCTTGGCCGAGTCGAAGGCCGACGTGGCCTTGGCGGCGCTCGCCGAGTCGGGTGCGGCGGCCGGGCCGCCGGAGGTGTCGCCGGCGTCGTCGCGGCCGGTTCCGGAGCCGGAGCTGCAGCCGACGACGGCGGCCAGGGCGGCGGCGACCAGGCCGGCGCCGATCCGGTGACGGGGGAGCATCTGGGTCCTCTCGGAGATAGGGTGGGGCGGGGGGGGGGGCCGCCCCGCCCCCCCGGGTGCGGGGGGCCCGGGGGCGGCGCCCACAGCCCGCCGCCCCCGCCCCCACGCCCCCGCACCCCGCAGACTC